>JAUVCH010000090.1 GCA_030595795.1 Gammaproteobacteria bacterium | reverse complement strand
GTTTCTCACTCATCCAGTCAGGCCTCTTTTTTGGTTTGACAATGGTGATGATGTGGTCACGTTCACCGAGCTTTTTACCTTGCTTGAAATCGGTACTTTGCCTTCGAGAGCCATTCTGTTCCATCAGTAAGTCAACTCCTTCACTCGTTAAGGCGTGTGACTGAACGGATTTTTGTTGAAACAAAGCAGCGCTACGGATAGGATTCATGGCAGATCGACTCACGGTGGCGGTGGATGGTTTGGCGATTTGAAGCCTAACCACCTTGTCGGTCTTTTTCTAGGGTAATTTGAACTGGATTTGGCTTAAGTAAGTGCCATTCGGGTCAGTCCTTACAATAGACATAATCTTATTTTTTCCAACTAAGCCTGTTTTCCAGCAGGTTTAGTATAAGGGGTCACCCATTATACTAATATCCCCGATAATCAGTTCCGATCCAGAGACCCGAAGTTCGCTGACCAGAAAAAGAAATATGGTAAACGACATCAGCAGGAAACAAAGAAAACCACTCAAATAATCCCTGCTAGTGAATTCAAATTTGATTCGGACAAACTAACTTGCATCTGCCCAGCGGGAGAAGATATGTGGATTAATCACAAGGGAAAGGATAGAGAGGGGCATGATAAAATTTATTTTGAAGGTTCGATTAGTAAATGCAGAGTCTGTCATCTCCAAAACCAGTGCATGAGAAATCCGGACTCGGTCAACAAACCTAAGGGGCATGGACGGATAGCTTCTTTTATCCTGAAGCGGAATAAGAAAGCGAATTACACCGACTGGATGAAGCAGAGAGTTGATACCCCGGAAGGTAAACTGATTTACAGTCACCGAATGTCGGTAGTCGAGCCAGTCTTTGGCAATATCGGCACTAACAAAAAGCTCAATCGATTTAGTTTACGTGGAAAAGATGGAGTACAGGGCCAATGGCGATTGTATTGTATGGTACATAACATTGAAAAAATTATGAATTACGGGATGATAGCGACATAGTCAGAAGCATCAATCCAAACCCGACTTGATCAATGGGTTAAATCGCGGCAAAGTAGTATCAATATCAAAACAATCGAGGACGTGGATATGAGGCCTACCAATATCATTTTCCTACAGCCTCGTTATGCTACTTAACAGCAACCAAAAATTTATAATATAAAATGGAGAAATGATATTAATCGAACATCGACATTAATTTGTATAATACTATCATTAAGCATTGTGGGGTGTGCTACTACCAGTGGTAAAACTTCATCGGAGAGGCGTCAGTCAGTTCTCGCCATGAAAAATGAAGTGCTTTCAAACCTCTATAAACTAAAGCCGGACGTTAAATCTCAAATTTCCAGTGCCCCAGGTTATGCTGTATTCAGCAACGTTAATATCAATATTATTTTTGCCAGTTTCGGTGGCGGATATGGTGTAGTCACAAATAATAAGACCGGCAAACACATGTTTATGAAAATGGGGGAGGTTGGCTTCGGTATAGGCCTTGGCGCTAAAGACTTTCGCGCAGTGTTCGTATTCCATAGCTCTAATACCATGAAACGTTTTGTAGAGGATGGCTGGGCTTTTGGGGTTCAAGCTGATGCAGCAGCTAAGGCTAGTGACAAAGGGACGGCTGTTGGTGGTGAGGCTACTATCGATAATATCACTATATATCAGTTAACAGAGACTGGTTTAGCTCTTCAGGCAACGGTTAAAGGTACGAAATACTGGAAGGATGATTCGTTAAATTAACTTATTATTAAAGCATAACAAGTCATTTAAAATGGACGCCGCAAAGAGCCGCGGCGCCCTTTAATTCTGACGTTATCTTTAAAAAAGCATGATCCCGCCTATCGAGTCAAAAAAAATATACAGAAAATATACAGGAATATATAGGGTCAGGCCTTACAATAGACATAAACTTATTTTTTCCAACGAAACCTGATCCCCAGAAGGAATAAGAAGCCAATAGAAAGACTCGACCGATCAGTCAAAAAAACACCCGAATCGTCTGCAACAACTAAATCGATTCCTCGGCAAACAATAATTTATCCAGCCCACGTACAACACCCGTGATATCCCCAATTCGTCTTGCTGCCAGTAAGGTACCAAAAACGTAGGGTACTGCACTGGAACCTGCCTCGTGACGAATAACCAACCGCTCTCCTGACTGAGCGAATATCGATTCTACCGAGAGTAAATAACTGGGTAGGCGCACCGAGTGCACCTGCACGCCGTTAATAGTGGCTCCACGGATTTCCTGCGGCCCGATCGTTTGGTCGATCGGTAAATCTAGTTTAGGTTTTCGCACATCGCCGAGTAGCTCCGCCAGCTCGCCTGCGGTTCCGCTCGGTGCGTCGGGTTTGGTCGATGCAGCATAATCGATGATTTCAAATTGCTCGATATATTTTGCTGCAAATAAAGAAAAGTGCTGGGCCAACGCAGCGCAGAGGGCGAAGTTGCCGGTGACAACGCCAACACCCGAGGCGCGAGCTGCATCATCAATTCTATCGATATCGGCAGCAGTTAATCCGGTTGTTCCGAGAATGACTGGAACACCGCGTTCGATTGCGAAGATCGTGTTGGCCATACCGTGATCTGGATGGGTATATTCAATTAACACGTCGCAGGATTGCTCGAATGCCTGTTCAAGTGTCGGTGTCACAATAACGTCGGCTGCTTCGTCACCAATGGCAGTTCCGATGTCCTGGCCAGCAGCGCGTCGGGCAACTGCGCCGGTCAAGGTCATATCAGTTGCGGCTAATACGCCACGGACGAGTTCGGCACCGGTCCAGCCGGTAGCACCTGAAATACAGATATTAATCATACACTGATATCAAAGATTACTTCACCGTAGCCACAGGCATTGGAGACAAATGAAGTGAGTTACCACCGGGTACGTACAACGATCCGGTCAAACGCCAGGTCTCGGTAGTTAACTGCACATGCCAGCGGCCTAGATCGAGTGCATCATATTCGGCAGAATAGGTTTGGTTATCATTTGGTTTAAGCAATAGAATCTGATCTAGTCCCGCCCTGGTGGCATGAAACAAGCCAAGGCTTATTTGCTCATTGGTAATTAATGTTGAGTTTGCTTTTAATCTAACCTCAACCTTACTCTGATTAAATTTAATACTAGACGACAATCCCATCGCAGTGGCTACCTGATCACGGGCTAGTACCCGGTTAATCTGCTTACCTTTTTTATAGTAATCATCGACTACCAGACCTGTATCGGACTGAATTGCGAGCGTTAGCATTATCATGCCGACGACTACTGCCGATAATGGGATTAGGATAAGCATCCAGACATAAGGCTGGCTTTTCCAGGACTCAGGCTCATTTGACTCTACTAGCATATTTATTTCCGTGGGCCGAGAAATCGGGCTTCTTCTTCGGCGATTAAATGGTTGGCGTCTTGCGCCTGTAGAGTAAAGCTTACCGAAGCACTTTGTTTGTCCAAATTAGCTTCGTCAGCTCGCAGGCGTACAATTAGTTCGCTGACTGTTCCTGCTTTGACATAAATGCTATCGACATCGGTTAGAAGTTCCAGGCCGGTTATACCTTCGACACTCAGTAGAAACAGATGCGGGCTTTCATCCATGTTTAAGATTTTCAGAGTGTAAACGTTTTCGATTAAACCTTCGTTAGTTTCACGGTATAGCTGATTACGATCACGGATAACGTCGAGATCGAGCGCGATACGTTGTGACAGGTTATAAAAAAGGGTAGTAGTCGCAATCGCCAGGATGATGGCATATACAATAATTCTTGGGCGAAGTATTTTACTGGGTTTATTTTGAATCGCATTTTCGGTGGAATATCGAATCAGGCCTCGATCATAGCCGAGCTTGTCCATGACTCCGTCACAGACATCGATACAGGCAGAGCAGGCGATACATTCGTATTGCAATCCGTCTCGGATATCGATTCCAGTAGGACAAACCTGATAACAAAGCGTGCAGTCGACGCAATCACCGAGTCCGGCATCAGCTTTATCGGCACTACGTTTACGGGAACCTCGTGGCTCTCCGCGAAGGTCATCGTAGGCTACAACTAAGGTATCGGTGTCGAACATGGCGCTTTGAAAGCGCGCGTAAGGGCACATGTATTCACAGACTTGCTCGCGCATCCAGCCTGCATTGCCATAGGTGGCGAAGCCGTAAAAAAATATCCAGAAGGTTTCCCAGGGGCCGAGATTGAAGGCGACAAACTTACCCGCGAGTTCGTCGATGGGAGTGAAAAAGCCGACGAAGGTAAAGCCCGTCCACAAAGAGAAGCTTAGCCATAATATTTGTTTAACGGTTTTTATGCGAAGTTTGTCCCAACTCCAGGGGGCCTTGTCCCTTTTCATTTGCTGAGAACGCGAGCCTTCGATTTTCCGCTCTATCCATATATAAGCTTCAGTCCAGACCGTTTGTGGGCAAGCATAACCACACCAGATTCGCCCCGCGAGTGCGGTAAAAAAAAATAGCGACAACGCAGCAACAATGAGTAAGCCCGCCAGGTAAACGAAATCCTGTGGCCAGAGAGTGAGTCCAAATATATAGAATTTACGCGCGGGCAGGTCGAACAACACCGCCTGATGTCCGTCCCAACGTAGCAAGGGCATACCGTAAAAGGTACCGAGCAACAACAATAGGCTAGCTACGCGAAGTTTAGCGTAACGTCCGTGCGCCTGTCGGGGGTAGATTTTTTCGTGTTTGGCGTAAAGCGCCTGCTGGACCGGTGGATCAGCCGTTTTCATTGAGGCGAACTTATGCGGCTATTTGTCATCGCGAAATAAAGCGTAATCGCGCTGGAGACAGCGGATAAAGCCCAGAACATAAAAAACCCCAGCGTATAAGCACCGATGGCATTAATTTCAATATCCAGATCATAGGGATACAATTCGGTAGGATCGAACGCGGAAAAGAATAGCCCGCTAGCGACAATGGCGGTTAAAAATGATGGCCATAAGGTCACAATACATTTTTGTTTAAAAGGTATCTGCATGCCGGTTATATTAGTCATTTATTTATTTGACAGGCCATAAACATAAGCTGCGATCAGATGCACTTTTGCCTCGCCCAGAAAATTCCGATGTGCAGGCATGTGGCCCTGGCGACCCTTATCGATAGATTCACTGATGCGAATCCGCGAGGCACCATGCAGCCAGGTTTTGTCGGTCAAATTAGGTGCTCCCATTGCCGTATTTCCTTTGGCATCGACACCGTGGCAGGCCACACAAAACATGCTAAATTGCGCCTGACCTTTCGCTGCTGCGCTAGCGTCGTGCTCACGACCAGATAGACTAAGTACATAATCTGTCATGTTCGCCACGCCTTCTGCGCCACCGAGTGGCCCACCCCAGGCAGGCATTAAGCCTCTGCGTCCATCTAGAATGGTTTGCTTGATGGTTTGTGCATCGCTACCCCAGAGCCAGTCATTATCACGCAGGTTTGGAAAACCCCGCGCGCCTCGTGCATCCGAGCCATGGCAGGTAGAACAATAGTTGAGGAAAAGTCGTGCACCCATTTTTTGGGCCTGAGTATCCTGTGATACGGTAACCAGGTCCTGAGATTGGTATTTTTCAAACAATGGTCCGTATCGCTCGTCGGCAGCAGCCATCTCTTCTTTGTAGGACTGTTCTGAGGTCCAGCCTAAGTAGCCTTTAAAAGTTCCAAGACCCGGGTAGAGTGCGAGATAAACGATGCCGAATATCAGCGTGATGTAAAACATGCCCAGCCACCAGCGGGGCAGGGGGTTGTTATACTCCATTAAGTCTTCATCCCAGACATGGGTAGTGTCGTCTGGATTTTCGTCTGCGGTAGTCTGTGACATCCACCAGAGTAACCAGAAACACCATGCAATACCCAGGACAGTTGGCAAGATGATGAACCAATTCCAGAATTCAGAATTAAAATCCGACATTATTTTTGCTCCGCTTTTGGATCGGTACGAATGACAGGCTGATCGTCTTCGAGTGGCAAGTTTGCCGCTTCCTCGAAGTCGCTATGACGTCGTTTGCTATACGCCCAGAAGACAATGCCGATAAAAATTACCAGCACTGCAACCGTCCAAATGGAATGGAACATAGGTATATTCATTTCGACTATCTCCCAACCTGTAGTTCGATGCCAAGACCTTGCAGATAAGCGATAAGTGCATCGAGTTCGGTCTTATTGGCCAGTTCACCCGGCGCTGCGCTAATTTCTTCATCACTATAGGGATGTCCGAGCTTGCGCAATGTGGTCATCTTGGTCTGAATATAGCTGTCATCCAGTGCGTTTTCGGCAAGCCAGGGGTAACCCGGCATAATCGACTCGGGCACCACGTCACGCGGATTAATCAGGTGTACACGGTGCCATTCGTCACTATAGCGATCGCCGACTCGGTGCAGATCAGGACCTGTACGCTTCGAACCCCATAGGAAAGGCCGGTCGTAAACAAATTCACCGGCGACCGAGTAATGACCATAGCGTTCAGTCTCAGCACGGAATGGGCGAATCATTTGCGAATGGCAATTGCCACAACCTTCACTAACATAGATGTCTCGACCTTCGAGGCGTAGGGCCGAATAGGGTTTCAGTCCTGCGACGGGTTCAGTCAGTGAGTCCTGAAAAAACAGCGGTACAATTTGTACCAGGCCACCAATGGAAATGATGATAATGATGAGTATCAGCATTAGACCGATATTGGTTTCGACTTTTTCGTGTCCAGTTGCCATAAAATTATGTCTCTTATTTGAATTCAGTGAGCGGCAGCCGGAGCTGGAATAGCGACTTCAACAGGTTTGGCGCCTGCGATTGATTTCCACAGGTTATAAGCCATCACCAGAGCTCCAATCAGGAAGCAGGCACCGCCGAGTGTTCTCACGATGTAATAAGGGTGCATGGCCTGAACGCTCTCTACGAAACTATAGGTCAGCGTGCCATCGTCGTTCACCGCGCGCCACATCAGGCCCTGGGTAATGCCGGCAACCCACATAGCCGATATGTAAAGCACAATGCCAATGGTGGCAGTCCAGAAATGCACCTCAACAAGCATCAGACTATAAAGCTCTCGTCCGAAGAGGCGTGGAATCAGGTAATACATGGCACCCATGGAGATCAGCGCTACCCAGCCCAATGCCCCGGAGTGAACGTGTCCAATGGTCCAGTCGGTATAGTGCGATAATGCGTTAACCGTCTTAATCGCCATCATCGGACCTTCGAAGGTCGACATGCCATAGAAAGAGATCGAAACCACCAGTAAACGCAATACTGGATCGGTTCGTAGTTTATGCCAGGCTCCAGACAGGGTCATGATGCCGTTGATCATGCCGCCCCAGGAAGGCGCCAGTAAAATCAGCGACATGACCATGCCGAGCGACTGAGCCCAGTCTGGCAGGGCGGTATAGTGGAGATGGTGTGGTCCAGCCCAGATGTAGGTAAAGATTAATGCCCAGAAATGCACCACCGAGAGGCGGTAGGAGTAAACCGGGCGCCCCGCCTGCTTCGGTACAAAGTAATACATAATGCCGAGAAAACCGGCAGTGAGGAAAAAGCCAACCGCGTTATGACCATACCACCATTGCACCATGGCATCCTGCACACCCGCATAAGCGGAGTAAGACTTCCACATTGATACGGGCAAAGCTGCGCTGTTAAACAGGTGTAATACGGCCACGGTCACAATAAAAGCACCGAAGAACCAGTTCGCCACGTATATGTGTTTTACCTTGCGTTTAGTGATGGTGCCGAAGAATACGATCGCGTAGGAAACCCAGACCAGTGTGATGAGTATATCGATCGGCCATTCCAGCTCGGCGTATTCTTTGGCCGATGAAATTCCCAGTGGCAGGGTAATAGCTGCGGAAAGGATAATTGCCTGCCATCCCCAGAAGGTGAAGGCAGCCAGTTTCGGGAATACCAGTTTTGCGTGACAGGTATGTTGAACGACGTAATATGAGCAGGAAAATAGCGCACTGCCGCCAAACGCAAAGATGACGGCATTGGTGTGTAATGGGCGTAGTCGACCAAAACTTAACCAGGGCACGTCGAAGTTGAGTACAGGCCAGGCCAGCTGCGCTGCGATTAAAACGCCAACCGACATGCCGACAATTCCCCAGACTATTGTCATAATGGCGAACTGTCTAACGACCTGATAGTTGTAGGTTTCGGGATTTGTCATCAATATTCTCTAACTTCGTTATGATTGTTATGCAGGTGGATATGCCCACGTGCAGCTCGAAATTTTCCAAGTGGATTATCGGCGCTGTGGTGAGAACTGTTTTGACTTAAGTCAAGAAGGCTTTAGATTGATCTGTCAAACTATTGCATATGCCCACTGCTGATAATCTTGTGAATGTCGAAATCGAATCGATGATCACCGAATGCCAATGTTTTCATTGCCACCTACCAATCGCCGACGGATTCAATGCGACAGCTCTAATCTATAATCGTGAACAACCGATGTGTTGTTATGGTTGTCAGGCAGTGGCCAATGCGATTGTTGCGGCAGGACACGAGCATTTTTACCGGGTAAGAACCGAAGCCTCACCCACGGGCAATGAAATCATTCCAAAGATACTGCGCGAGACACAGGTATATGATAACGAATCAGTGCAGGCTGATTTTGTTCGGCAACTATCCGATAACAGTCGTGAGGCTAGTCTCATATTGGAAGGTATCACCTGTGCCGCCTGTGTCTGGCTGAATGAGCAGCATATTGCCAGCCTCAAGGGTGTGCTCGAAGTCCAGGTTAATTATTCCTCACGCCGTGCATGGGTGCGCTGGGATGAAACGCGCATTAAACTCAGTGAAATCTTACAGGCAATACATGCTATCGGTTATCAGGCGCATCCTTATAATCCTGATCAACAGCAGGCATTACAGCGCAAAGAGCGGCGCAATCAGATTCGTCGTCTGGCCATTGCAGGCCTGTTCGGCATGCAGGTGATGATGATATCGATCAGCCTGTATGCCGGTGCCTGGTCTGGCATGGAACGAAATTTCGAAAATCTATTCCGCTGGCTGAGCTTCGGTCTAACCTTGCCGGTGTTATTTTTCTCGGCCTCGATTTTTTTTAGATCAGCCTGGTATGACCTGCTTAACCGTCGAGTCAGTATGGATGTACCGGTATCTCTTGGTATTGGTATAGCATTTCTTAGTAGTGTGACAGCGACGGTTCGTGGGACGGGCGAAATTTATTTCGATTCGGTCGTGATGTTTACTTTCCTATTATTGGCTAGCCGCTATTTTGAGTGGATGGTTCGGCAACGTAGTACCGAGTCGGTGGAAAGACTGGCTCACGCTTTGCCGTTGATGGCGAATCGACTGGAAGGAGACAGTGGCACCGAAGAGGTGGTCGCGGCAGCTCTTCTCAAAGTTGGTGATGTCATTTCGATTCGCCCCGGAGAAACTATTCCAGCCGACGCTGAAGTACTGGAAGGTGAATCGAGCGTTGATGAATCATTATTGAATGGAGAAAGTCGACCACTGCATAAGCGCGTCGGTGACCAACTGGTTGGCGGCAGCATCAACATTGAAGGTCCATTACAGGCGCAGGTTTTATCGGTTGGTAGTGATACGGTATTGGCGAGTATCTACGGTATGATCGAACGGGCACAGGCTGATAAGCCGCCAATAGCTCAGCTTGCAGATCGTATAGCATCGAGATTTATATTGGCGATATTGACGGTCTCGGCGTTAGTGGCCAGTTACTGGTGGTTTCAATCCAGCGAGCACTGGTTGGAAATTACTGTGGCGGTGCTAATCGTCACCTGTCCCTGTGCTTTGTCATTGGCAACCCCGGCTGCGATCAGTGCGGCATTAAGCCGTTTGCAGGGGTTGGGGTTATTGGTAAAGCGAGCCCATGCAATCGAGGCGCTCGATAAGGTTACACATCTGGTGTTCGATAAAACCGGAACATTAACGCTGGGTAAACCAGTGCTGTCGGAGGTTATTTGTGACGAATCGGTCGACAGGGCTTATTGTTTACAGATTGCAGCTTCACTGGAAAACTATTCGGAACATCCCCTGGCTCATGCCCTGATCAGGGCCTCTACGAGTGATCATCTGCCAGTAAAAAACATGTCTAATCAAAGCGGCGGTGGACTTAGTGCTTTCATTGATGATCGGCAATTTGCGATTGGCAGTGTAGATTTCATTGAATCATTCGCTGGGGTGAAAGTTAATCCGGACTGGGTTTATCAGGCAAATGAACAAAACGCCACGGCAGTAGTTCTGGCAAAAGCCGATAAAATCCTGGCTTTGTTTATCCTGCACGACGAGATTCGTGCCGATGCAGCTAAGTTAATTCAATCAATAAAAGCGGATAACAAAAAAATATTACTGATGACAGGTGACAGCGAATCTGCGGCCAGGCAAGTGGCATTGACCGTCGGCATCGAAGAGTATTATGCCAATTTAAAACCGGAGCAGAAAATGGCCAGGGTAAAAACCTTACAGGCCGATGGAGCTACCGTATTGATGGTTGGTGACGGCATTAATGATGCACCAGTTTTATCGAACGCTGATGTTTCGATTGCGATGAGCGACGCCAGTGCATTAGCCAAGACCAGCGCAGATATCGTGATGTTGGGGAATCGGCTTAGCAGTATTCTCGATGGCTTGTCGGTGTCAACCAGGACACAACTGATCATCAAGCAAAACTTGAGTTGGGCCCTGGGCTACAATACTTGCGCGATTCCCGCCGCCGCAGCGGGTTTTGTTACCCCCTGGATGGCGGCTATCGGTATGTCGTTGAGTTCATTGATCGTCGTTATCAATGCGCTTAGACTCACCGTGACACGCCCTGGTCAAAACTAATCTATGGAAATACTGTATCTACTCATACCATTATCGATCATTTTGCTGGGGTTAATTGTCTGGGTATTTATGTGGGCGATTGGCTCGGGCCAATTTGACGATCTGGAGGGCCCCGCACATCGTATTTTGATGGATGAAGATGCTCCAATATCGGTTAAGGAAAAAAAAGAAGCCGGTGGGGAGACCGGCTTTAAAAATAAAGGCCATGACGTGTAGCCTAAATTGAGAGGGGTTACAAAACAGATACTAGCAATAGATTCAAAGTATGGAATTGATCCAGGTCAAGTTAGGGAATTTTTATATCGGTCGAAAACCATGCAGATATTTCTCATCAGCAGACGACCAACTTCGAGCACTGTTATCGATTTTTCTGTCAATTCCAGCAGTTTATCTTTCTCCATCACTTTCAGTTGTTTTTGCTCGTTGCTGAAGTAAGTCATGAAATTTACTTCCCAATGGCTCTCGAAGGCTGGAATATCAAGGTAATAGTAACAAGTCAGTTGTTGAATAATTTCCTGTCGCATTACGTCATCCTGATCGGTCTTGTAGCCTCGATAAATGGGTAGTCGATTCTGTGTAAGCTCGTTGTGATAATGTTTCAGGTCAGTTGTATTCTGGCTGTAATGGTTGCCGATGTTGCTAATCGCTGATATTCCCAGGGCAATAGAATCGCAATCGGGATGTGCTGAATATCCCTGAAAACTTCGGTGCAGGCTGCCACGTCGCTGCGCAATCGAAAGATCATCGAATGGTCTGACAAATTGATCCATACCTAAATAGACGTATCCGGTTTTGCTCAATCGATCGATCGAAAGCTGCAAAATTTCCAGCTTTTCTTTAGCTGAAGGTAAATCATCGGTATTTGCCTGTCGTTGTGGGGAAAGGCGCGACGGCAGGTAGGCATAATTGTAAAGTGTAATCCGATCAGGGTTGAACTCGATCAGAGTCTCCAGCGTGCTAGTAAAGCTTTTTATCGTTTGTAATGGCAGGCCGTAAATCAGTTCCAGGTTAATAGTTTTGAAATCCGATTTACGTGCCGCCTTGATGATAGAGTGGGTATCCTCGATGCTTTGGATACGGTTTATCGCTTTTTGGACATTGGGATCGAAATCGTAGACTCCCAGGCTAATGCGGTTAAAGCCCAGGTCGCGTAACAGACGGATGGTAGTGCTACTCGATGTATGCGTATCAATTTCTATCGAATATTCCCCCTTGTCGTCACTACGGAGCTGGAAGTGCTGATCTATACACCCAGCCAGTCTTTCGATTTGATGATCTTCGAGGAAGGCTATTGTCCCACCACTCCAGTGCAATTGTTGTACGATGCGATCACGGTCAAATAACTTGCCCTGTAAACCAATTTCCAGGTAAAGGTCGTCGATATACTCAATCAGGCATTCCCTGTTTTGGCCAATGACCTTTTTGTAGGTGCCGCATTGGCAAACCGTATCGCAAAATGGGATGTGTACGCTAAGTGATAGTGGCCTGGGTATAGGCTCTTCATTGCTATCGCGAGACCAGTTTTGGTAGTCGGATGCAATTATTTGATCGGAAAACTGCGTCGCTGGTGGATACGAAGTATACCTCCGCCCCAGGCTGTCATATTTTTCGATTAATTCCGAGTCAAAAACTGCCTTATTGCCCATTAGTGATCATGAGGATAAATATATTTGGAGTAATCACTTTAGATTATTCGTTCCTGCATCTTTTGATTTAGATCAATAGTGACAAGATTTCTGTCATTATTCGGTCAAGTCAAATCAAGTAGTCGGCGCAGTGGTAGCAGTTGTGATTCGTAGGCTTTCCATCGATTTACCGAGGATTGATACAGCGGCTGACGTACCTGCCAGACACTGGCGGTGGTTACCGGACGTTGCTGCTGGTGAAAATCGAGGACAGCGGGATCCCAGTTTAAGTTGCAATATTGGAGGAGGCGTTGGCTTTGTATCAACGGGTTTGTTAACAGTGATTCGTATTCGATATCAAGGATCTGATTGGGTTTCATGTCATGCCAATGCTTTAATAAACGCCGATAGGCCCTGTAAGCATGTGCCAGATGATCGAGGTCATTGGTAAAGCGTAGACCGCTTTCAAAATTTTGTTGATAGCAGGACCAGCAGGTATCCATCGGGTCACGACGACAATGTATAATTCTGGCGTTAGGGAATAAAAGGAATATAACCCCCAGTCGAAAATAATTGCCCGGCATTTTGTCGGTTATTGCTATCGCGTCAGGGCTAAGTTTTTGTAGGTCTTGAAGATAATTGTCCGCTATAGATGCAACTTCAGATTGACTAAGGTCACCTACCAGTTGAGCATGGCTGGTCGAAGAAAGCTGCTTCTGATGCTTTAATGACTCGACCAGGTTTAACATCGCTTGCCGCTCACCTGCGCCAAATACATCAGGGTGTGAAGATATAATCTGCTCTACCAACGTCGTGCCCGAACGCGGCATACCGATGATAAAGATTGGGGCTGCTGATGGATTACCCCAATTATCTCGATGTTTAAAGAAGTCAGGGTTAAAGACCTTGATGATGTTATCGACTTGTACATCGTGTTGAACTTTGTCAAACGGTTGATTAAATGCCTTAATGCGATTAGCAGATTGGAAATAATCAAAAGCTACCGGGTACTCACCTTTCTTTTCGGCAAACTTTCCCAAAGTGAAGCCGAGTGTAGGAATAACTGGATCTTCAGGATCGTTTGAAAGGGCTGCTCTGTACTGTGTTTCGAGTTCCCGGAACTGCTCCTTAGAAGGGCTAAAACTCTGATTTAACGACAAACGATGCCAGGCGTCAAAATAGTCTGGCTCGATTTCAATTGCTTTCAGAAAATAATCGCTGGCCTGATCGAATAGCCCCATAATTTGCGAATGAATGCCTGACCAGTACAGTGCTTCAGTGTTACGATTGTCGATTTTTAACACGGTTTGAAAGCAGGTAAAAGATTCGGAAGTCTGGCCCACAGCTTCCAAAACTTTACCCAGTTTTATGTGTACAGCACTCAGCCTGGGCTGATGAGAGAGAACGGATTTGTAGTGCTCAATAGCCTGCTCTGTCTCGTCCATCGCGACTAAGGAGTCGGCCAGATTGATGCGGCAGGCATCGAAATCAGGTTGTTGCAATAGAGCGGTCTGATAATGTGCCACGGCTTCACGAAACTGCCCCAGGGAGCTTAAGGTATTTCCCAGTTCGTTGCGAACATCGTACTCCCTGGGATTAATTTATAATTCTTTGATAAAGTACTCGATATCCTACTAATACTGATTTATAATATGGTGGACATTACCGAGTATTACCAGAGGGTCAACGAGTACAGCATTGATCGCGAGCGCCATGTGGGCGAATTTTTCAGCCTGGTTCCAATTGTTTTGTAGGCGATAAATTTCGGCCTGATTTGACAGTATCACAGGATTATCGGGCGATACTTTCAGGGCCTTCTGCATAAAGTGATTGGCAGACTGCGAATTCCCTTTTTGCTGAAGGAGCACGGCGAGGAATTGAAGTGCATCGCTGTGCTTTGGTGAGGCTTTTAAGATACCCCGGTATCTGCGTTCCGCTGCTTTCAGGTTTCCGCCTTGCTGCAAATCAATTGCTTGACGAAGCATTTGTGTATGGCTAACAGGGCTACGAGACGTTTTGGGCATTAGTTAAGGGTATCCTCCAGGTAACCAGTTATACCATTAAAAAAGGCCGCCCGAAGGCGACCAGTAGGGTCTATCATAAAATAATTATCAGGTTTCAGATTAAAAAGAGTATTGCGCTCCGAACTGAACTCTGGCTGCATCACCGTCGTCACCATTAACAAGTTCGATGTCTGCCTGACTTAATTCAACACCAAAGTTGACGTTGTTGTATGGACTCCAACGGTAATTAACGTGAAAAGTGCTGACTGTGTCGAAATCGGTAGTACCGAGAAACTCGTCGTCGAAGGACACCGTACCAAAGGCTATCGTAGTTTTAGCGTTGCTGGCATTACCCCAGTCGAAATTCAACGCTGCGACCACTGCGCTGTGGTCGATGGTTTCGATGGATCCACCGTTGTTGATGGCGGCAGGGTTGCTAAATCCATAATAAGTGTATCGATTTGAATTTGCATTTGCCTTGATAGAAAGTGAACCGGTTCCCCAGTTCACATTAACACCACCGGTCAGGGCGAGATTATTTTCTGATTCTCCATCAGCGGTTCCTCCATCGACTTCAAATTGTTGGAACATACCGGCTACCTGCCAGGAAACATTACCGGCCGAAGCATAACGCACTACGATGTCGGGTAATGTGTCACGAGTTGTTTCTCCCTCCACGCGATTTTCTGCATTTTCAAGTGCTACGTCGAGACCATCCCCCAAGGTCCAGCGAATCTGCGACTGGCGTACAAAAGTGGCACCGGCCGGTCCACCAAAGTCGACAGTAGATGGGTAAAGTACCCAATTGGCATCCATGAAGGTCGACCAGGTTTGGCCGATTAACAGGTTGCCCACTTTGCCGTAGGCGTGTCGTAGCCTGAAGTGCCGAGAGTTTGATACCAGTTCGCTACTATCTCCAGTGAAGAAGTCGCCTTCGACGTAGATCTTTAGGTCACCTTCGGTGGCTGAAAAATTCACCCGTGATTGTAGAGAATGCATTCGAAAAGATGCTTCTGAATCGGCACCAGCTCCAGTAGTCACGCTTGTAGCGCTTAATGAAGGCCCAAGATCCTGGTCCAGATCATAGGTAACGTCAGTTTTTACATAGCCGCCTACCTTGACCTCTAATGCACTCGCAGCACCCGTGGTGGCCAAAAGAGCCGTACCAGCCGCGCACATAGTAATGCGTTTGACTGCCGCCGCCAATTTCGTTTGTTGCAGGACTTCTGTCATTTTCATGCCTCTTATTTGGTAATCGTTAGTGTTAAAAATATTTAAAGCTGTTTATGAAGTCTGTCGTTTTAATATCTTTGCCAGGATTACAGTTGTTGCGAATCTACGACAAGTTCAAGCCGACGTTAAAGTAGGTTGCAACCGTCATGCCAGTTTCTTAGGGTTGATATTAAAGTTATAAAAAACAATAAATTAGCTGACTTATCGTGTTTTTCTAGACTTGTAATCGAGACAAATTCTCCGCGGTATCCGTGACTTATCCACGAATCCCGTGGCCTCCCTGGGGACAAATTCTTGATATTAAAACCACAAAGAAAATCTAGATTAAAATGGAACTGTCACATAGAAACGACGTCTAATTTTCCATGTCACTAGCTCTTGATGGCTTTCAATCGACGGGGAAAGGAATGAATGCGGTAGATGCATTGAGTCATATTAATAGTAAGTCTGGTTCTGGACAGATAGAAAAAAACCATGATCTGGGCAAATTTCCCGACGAAAATCCAAATCCTGTGATGCGACTATCGAAAGGGGGGCGCTTACTTTACGCCAATCGAGCCAGCGAGCCTTTGTTGAAATGCTGGAAACGGATTACCACTGAAGGTTTGGAGGACGAAGGGCTGGATATTTTTAATAAGGCATTAAAAAATGGGCAGATGGATCGTGCTGATATTGCCTGTGGTGAACGTGTTTATTCAATGGCTTTTGCCCCGGTTGCGGGCAGTGATTATCTCAATGTCTATGCTCTCGATACTACTGATAAAAAGAAAGCTGAACTCGCTTTAAAGTCGGCTCTCGAGGAGGTTCAGATATTAAAGGATCGGTTGCAGCAAGAAAATCACTATCTTCAGGATGAGATTAAACAGGTACATGGTTCGGATGAGATAATTGGTGATAGTGATATTCAACATAAGTTGTTACAAAAGGCTGCACAGGTCGCTCGCACCGATGCCACGGTATTAATACTGGGTGAGACGGGTACAGGCAAAGAACTGATAGCGCGAGCAATTCATGCCGGAAGCCAAAGATGCGACCGCCCCCTGGTGAAGGTTAATTGCGCCGCACTGCCGTCGGGCTTAATCGAAAGCGAATTATTCGGTCACGAAAAA
>JAUVCH010000168.1 GCA_030595795.1 Gammaproteobacteria bacterium | reverse complement strand
TCACCCTTGCCAGCTTCCAGAAACCCCGACCAGGCACCGGGCAGTTTTAGCATACGGATTGTATGACCCGTGGGAGCGGTGTCGAATACCACGTGATCGTAACGTGCCAACAAATCGTTATCGGTTAATAGGGCAGTGAATTCATCAAAAGCGGCGATTTCAATGGTGCAGGCACCCGACAGTTGTTCTTCGATGCTGCGCAGCGCATCCGGGGGAAGAATACCGCGCATCGGCCCGACGATGCGTTCGCGATAGTCTGCCGCAGCCTCCTCAGGGTTAATCTCGATTGCGTCGAGCCCCGACACATTGTTGATAGCTGTAATTTTGTTGCCAATACTGGTTTCAAAAACCTGGCCTACGTTAGAGGCTGGGTCTGTACTAACCAACAAAACCCTGTGTCCGGCACCAACAAGACTGAGCGAGGTGGCGCAGGCAAGCGAGGTTTTTCCAACACCCCCTTTACCGGTGAAGAAAACAAATTTGGGCAGATCTGTGAACATGATTTATTCCGCTTATTAGAGTGATGGCACTAGAGTGATTGAGATCAGCAGCAGCTTGATGATGATTTTTCCGCGTCGTTATTTTGACCACAACATCCAGTAGCAGAGGCTGATACCTGACCAATAGTCTGGGCTGCCGTCACGCCCACCATTTGTGCTAATTTCACACGGTCGGGATATTGTCCAGAAGATTGCATCTCTTCATCCGCCAGAATAACGGGCAAACCCTCTACACCGGATATTTCCAGAATCGATTTTACCTGTTCGTTTTCGGCGAATAAGGCAGGCTCTTGCGACAGGTTAATGCGTTTGACTTCAATTCCTTCGCTCTTTAACCAATCGAGGTCAGCGGCAAAAGTTACCAGTTGTTGATCGACTTCAGCACCACAAATTCCGCTGGAGCAACACATGGCGGGGTCATAAATTGTTAAAGTTTTCATTTAATTTTTCCTTAGTCTTAAAAAATAGTATTGTTTTTTCTAATTATTGTTTTTCTTAGGCGATACCCAGCAAGCAGACTCCACGGCTGAAGCTTCTGCATCGCAGTCCAGAATCAGGCCCAAAAAATCCTTAAAATGGTTTAATCGCAGGGGGTTAAGCGAGTAACAAACCCGTGGGCGGGTAATTTCACCGCTAATGATACCGCTGGCTTTAAGAATACGTAAATGCTCTGAAACTGTAGACTGGGCCAAGCCGACCACATCAACAATGTCGCCACCGATACAGGTTTTCTTGCTCAGCAGTAAACGGATGATTTGAATACGTGCCGGATGCGATAACGCTTTGGCGATCAATGCAATATCTTCGTCTACTAAATTGCTATCAACAGGCTCGCCTTTGGCCGAGCGGGACACTTGAGTAGAAGCCTGCATTTAAATTATTCCCATATGTATCGTTTATCGTCGATATACTATATATGTTTGTAAGTATCTTTTGCAAGTGAATTTTATTTTTCCTTAGGGCTGTATAGAAATATGCAGGAATACAGGATCAAAGAGTCCCTGTTTTATCATCCTTAATCTAAAATAGTCGCTTTCAGAGTCATCATAATCACCACCCAGTTCATCGATAGAACTGGCTCGCTATTCGTTGAAGCTTTCATCTCGAAACTCAAATAGCCACGGTCGGTTCGTTTTGAAGATAATCGTTTGCTGATCAGGGTGACGCTGACGTCCAGGTTTTCGCCAGGATACCAGGGGCGAAGCCACTTAAGGCTATCGATACCAGGTGCACCGACAGCGCCTGAATTGATCAGAGCCATTTCACAAAAGGGTCGGAAACAGAGCAATTGAGTCTGGAAGCCCGATGCGACCAGTCCACCAAAATGGGTTTTAGCGGCTTCTTCTTCATCCAGGTGAAATAGTTGGGGGTCGTATAGCCTGGCAAATTCGGTGATCTGACTGGTTGTTAGGCCGGGAACTGTGTAGCTGTAAACCGATCCCTGTTCAAAGTCTTCGAAGTATTTTGTTTTGTCCATATTGTCTGTCGTAATGATGGGATTGGTTCGATTCTATACTAAATCAACCATATTCAGTTGCCTATAGTTAAGGAATAATCTATAACAACATTCCGGTTATCGAAGCAATATCCGATACGATCTTAATTCACTTAATGACTGATAAAAAACCCAGTCATTGTTTTGGAGAACTAGCGTGAGCAACCCAGTCCAGGCGTCAGCCGATTCCGATAAAAAGTACGTCGTACACCCATATACCAACCTGAGCGGCCATGAAGATGTTGGCCCATTTACTATCGTCGGTGGCGAAGGAATATATGTCGATGACGACCAGGGTAATCGGTTTATCGAAGCGCTGTCTGGCCTATGGTGTACTTCATTAGGCTTTAGCGAATCGCGGCTAGTTGATGCAGCGATAAAACAGTTTAATAAATTACCTTACTCGCATTTGTTTGGTCACAGATCGACGCAACCGGCGATTGAGCTGAGTGAGCGTCTGGTGAAGATGGCACCTGAGGGCATATCACGTGCTTATCTGGTGAATTCCGGTTCAGAAGCAGTCGACTCAGCGATTAAAATGGTTTGGTATTACAACAATGTTTTGGATCGACCAAAAAAGAAAAAAATTATTTCTCGTAAGCGTGCTTATCACGGTGTGACAGTAGCTGCCGGGAGTTTAACTGCTTTACCTTACGCACAGGATGGCTTCGATCTACCGGCTATCGACACATTGTATTGTGCTACACCACATTACTACCGTTATGGTGAGAACGGTGAAAGCGAAACCGAATTCACCGACCGCATTGTCGGCGAACTGGAACAGCAAATCATCGACGCCGATCCAGACACGGTCGGCGCTTTTTTTGCCGAACCCGTTATGGGTGCCGGAGGTGTGTTGATTCCACCCAAAGGCTATTTCGAAAAGGTGCAGGCAGTATTGAGTAAATATGACATCCTCATGGTAGCCGACGAAGTCATTTGTGGATTTGGCCGTACTGGAAATATGTGGGGATGCGATACATACAATATCAAGCCAGACATGATCACCTGCGCTAAACAGCTTTCATCGGCTTATCAGCCCATCGGTGCTGTGCTGGTGAGTGATAAAATGTACTCGGCATTCGTCAGTGGTAGCGATCAACATGGCATTTTTGGCACAGGTAATACTTATGGAGGTCATCCGGTGGCATCGGCAGTGGCCCTCGAGACGCTGAATATTTATCGCGACGATAAAATGATTGAGCACGTACAAAGCGTCTCTAAAACTTTCATGCGACGCCTGAATGAATTTGAATCGCACCCGCTGGTAGGGGACGCTCGAGGTGTGGGTCTGATAGGCGCGTTGGAATTTGTTAAGGACAAGTCTAGCAAGGAGCAATATCCGGTTACCGATAAAGTCGGAGTGCAGGTCATGAACGCCGCACGTAAGCACGGTTTGATTACTCGTGCGTTACCGGGGGATGGTATTGCGATTTGCCCGCCGCTGATTATTACTGATGCTGAAGTTAACGAAATGTTTAATCGTTATAAGCTAGCCGTTGATGAGGTTTACGCGAATATGAGGGCATAGTAGGCTGACTAAAAGTGGAAATAAGCGAGCCATCTACCGAAACATATCATGGCAAAACGGTTGCCAACCTGGTCTCGACTTATTTTAATGCAGTAAGACCCGCATTTCTCTCGGCTTCAATATTACCCGTCGTCACTGCCCTGGCCTATGTACAGGGTAATTATGGCTCACTTGACTATCAATTAGCCACGCTGGTGTTGATTAGCATTGTATTCATCCATTGCGCTGCGAATGTGTTAAACGATTACTTCGATTCAAAAAATGGTAGCGATGCCAGTAATCAACATCGGATATATCCTTTTTCTGGCGGAAGTCGGTTTATTCAAAATAAGGTATTAAGCGAACGGCAGATGTTGGTCTTCGGTGTTATTTTATTCTTAATCGGAATTCTAATCGGCCTCATCATTGCTTATATTACTGGACCCTTCGTGCCCTGGATTGGGCTGATCGGCGGTGTTCTGGCGGTAGCTTATTCGGCGCCACATGGTTTAGCGAGTAAGGGCTTTGGTGATCTGGTAATTGCGCTTTGCTTTGGGTTGTTGCCGGTAATGGGTACGGTCTATACGCAGGTAAATGCTATTACGACCGACTCTATTTTAATCGGTCTTGTCATTAGTTGTTTCGTCGTGGCTATCCTCTGGATTAATTCCATACCCGATAGGGAGGCGGATAAAAGAGCTGGAAAAAACACCTGGCCATCCCGGTTAAGCGAGAAAATCGCTTTACGACTTCAAACGGTCTGGTTTGTACTGGGGTTTGGATTAATTCTATTTACTCCTTTGCTGGATAGAGCTTATCTCGCTTTGCTGGCAGCCATCCCTGCGACTGTTGTGGTGGTATCGGTTTTCAAGCAGAGGTTAATGCCTTCGATTCCACTAACTTTGATTACGCACGCTCTGGTTTGTGTTTTGTTGGCGGCTGGTTTTTTGATTGATTAACGGCTGACTTGCCTTGTGAACAATTTATTCCCACTCCATTTCGATATAAACTTGCTGTGCGTTTCTCCCGGAAAGTGTTTCATAATTCGAAAGGTAGTTAAATTTTGACTGATTCACACTACCTATATCCGTGATATCACCACCATTTTCCATGTGATCAGAAACCGCCTTGCGCAAAAACACCAAATAATCATAGGTGTCCTTACTAGCTCGATTTAAATTCGTTGCTGAACCGTGCCCAGGTATCAAATACTGAGGTTTGTATGCAGCCATTGCTTGATAAACGTTGATCCAGCTTTTACTATTTGATTGTGTTCCCACACCCAGCATCCGATCAACATAAACAATATCGCCAGTGAACATAACCTTTTCCCGAGGTAGCCAAATAAAACTATCACCTGGTGTATGTGCCTGACCAACATGATAAATCATGAAAGTGGTGTCACCCAGATCAAACTCTAACTTTTCTTTGAATGTTTTTTCGGCATAAATAGCATCTGTACCTTTCATGCCTTTATCTCCAACCAGATTTCCCAGCATAATAAATTGATCCTGAGTACGTGCTTTTTGGTCATTCACCGCATCTTCACTGGCAATAATCTGTGCACCTAGATTTTTGTAATATCCATTACCTAACCAGCGATGATCCTGTCCTCCGGTATTGATTACTGTAACCACGGGCTTGTCTGTGACTGTTTTAATCAACTGTTCAATTTCTTGAGCACCCCGATAAGTACCTCCCGAATCAATTAGCACAACACCTTCTGTAGTAACAACAAATCCAAATGTTGCATTATTTCCCAGGTTATCCGCTGTTCGGTTACCAAGCTCACCAACAATTGCATATACATCTCCGGAGACTTTCTGAAGCGTCAATTTTCCGACCGCCCAGGACTGATTGAGTGGCAGAACCAAAACTAAGAGCACCAATAACTTCTTTAGCATCTTCACGTGATAAACCTCATGTTTTTACGGCTAACGCCTGAAATCACTGGGAAATTCAAATTGCGGAACAAAGTGGAGTGATTTAAATTTTTCCATGTGCATTGCAGGGTTAACTGCAAGTATTTGACAGGCAACATTGGTGCACTACTTCTATAGGCGCAGATAGATCATATCCTCGCTTGATTACAAATGTCCAGGTATTCCCCTATAACTTCGTCCATTCCCTTTTCAATGCTCTCCACTGTCAGAGCATGTCCTATTGAGACTTCAAGAATACTGTCTATGCCTAAGAATTTGGATAGGTTAATAAGATCTAAATCGTGCCCAGCATTTATGCCCAATCCTAGTTCCTGGGCCAGCATTGCTGCTTCTTTAAACTTTTGAAAACATAGATCGTTTTCCTTCGTGCCATAGGTTGCTGCATATTCTTCGGTGTACAGCTCTATTCGATTCGTGCCTGTATTCGGTGCAATTCTAATTTGACCTTTTTCGGGGTTTAGAAAGATTGCTGAGCGAATTCCAGCGCGGTTGAGCCGCGAACAAGTTTCACGGACTTGATCTAAGTGTGTTGTGAGATCCCAACCGTGATCAGAGGTTAATTGTGACGGGCTATCAGGTACTAAAGTGCATTGGGTCGGTTTAACTTCCTCAACAAGTTTAAGGAAATCTTCCGAAGGATAACCT
>JAUVCH010000070.1 GCA_030595795.1 Gammaproteobacteria bacterium | reverse complement strand
AGCGCAGCAATAACCAATAAGATAATGAAGACAATTACGGAAACGCCCGAAAATTTCGATTTGCTTGACATTAAATTTATTACCTGCCTCTCACTATAAAAAGAACCCGACCAATTGCTGGCTGTTGCCAATCCGATGATTGACAGTCGACAAAGCTCGCCATCAATCAAACAACCAGTATAATGAATCCGATTATATTTCTATTATCAACCAATGCACTATTTTCCTTTGTTCAGCAGCTTTTTGTTTTTATTACTTCAAGTTAGCACCAGTTTCGCCCTTCCACAGCAATCACTAGTACCCGGGGGGATAGCTGTCATCGAACTTGATCGTTCCGATAAATTGCCCAATTTTAAATTTAAAGGGAAGCCGGTATTGATTAGCCAACAAGGTGATAATTATGTGGCAATAGTTGGCTTACCGCTAAGCCTTAAACCTGGCGAGCACTTTATCGATGGTCATTGGGGCAAGGAAAAGTCTCTACAGAAAAAGTTCTTCCAGGTAAAAGATAAAAAATACACGACCCAAAAAATTGAAATTAAAGATAAACGTAAGGTCAATCCTTATGCCGAGGACATGGACAGAATATTAAAGGAAAAAAAACGTAAGCAAAAGGCGCGCAAAACTTACGACAGTGCGACTGTCGATCTAGATTTTAAACTACCGGCTACCGGTATTATGACTGGCAGCTATGGCCGACGCCGAGTTTTTAATGGGCAGGCCCGCCGGCCGCATAGTGGTATGGATATCGCAGCCGATACCGGAACACCCGTATTTGCACCTGCCGACGGCACGGTGATCGAACGCGGAGATTTCTTCTTCAGCGGCAATGTGGTTTATATTCATCACGGCCAGGGTTTAATGACCTTATTCGCACATATGAACAGCATCGCCGTCAATATTGGCGACCGCGTCAGAAAAGGCCAGGTGATTGGCGAAGTCGGTGCCACCGGTCGAGTGACCGGCCCACACCTACACTGGAGCCTGGGGTTAAACCAAACCTGGGTAGACCCAGCGCTGTTCTTACCCAAAGCTGAATAAAATCAGAAAGTTAAACGAACACCCATATGAAGCTTGTCGTCATCCATTTCATAATCATCAAACGTATCAGTATCAATTTCTAAATGTCGAAAACCAACGAAGGCTGTGGTTTGGGGTAGAACTTCTATTTGAAACCCAAGCACATAATCGGTGATTTCTTCGGTTTCTGCAAAGCTGGTAATTTCTGGCGCCAGATAGCCGCGTAGATAAATCGCCATTGGCATTGTACCGGCAATGGTGTATTTAATTTCTCCGCCTATACCCAGGGCAAATATTTCTTCACCACTAACATCGATCCGACCGGCGTAAGCCTTGACACCTACACCAAGCGTTAGTGGGCTCGTGCTCGAAGGTGGACGAGATTGTAGGAGTTCGATTTGTACAGCAAAGTCACTGGCTTCATTGTAAAACAAACCCAGGCCAAGATCGGCGCCACCCCAACCGATGAGACTCGAGTCAGATCGAAAGGTAAATTGGGCCGTTTTCGAACTTAGTGCAGCTTCGAAGTCATTGGCCTGAACTTGCTGATTAAGGCCAATAGCAAATAGACTCAGGAAAAATAAGTGTATTGTTTTCATAGTTGGATTAGGGGTTAAAAACCCGAAAGATGATATCACATTGAGTTTCAAAAGAAGTGATAACAAAGTTTGTGAATGAACGAACGACAGACAATATTCTTTGGGGTAGCGCCAGGCTGGAGTAGTTATATTTCCCGTTGACTAAAGAGTGGTCTGACTTCAGCGCTTTCGTTATGGGTGGGGGTTTCCAACCAACGAATGATAGGTGCCCACTGCTCCCGGTCGATCTTGCTGCGAGGAGAATTTATTTCCTGTACACCTATGCCAAACTCTACGGCATTGGCGTAAAGCTGGGTATCGCGTAAGCTAGAGATGAACGGGATATTAAGGCTAAAAAGGAAACGCTCCAAAGCGTGGTACATTTTGGTATTTTTGCGAACCCGATTAGCAATAACCGCCAAACGAATTTTACGTTTTCGAATGCTCCCAGTGGTGAGCAGCTCCTTAATAAAATGCGCTGTAGCGTGAATATCGATAGGTGACGGTAGCACGGGAATAAGTACCGAGTCATTCTGTTGAAACAATGCCGCGAGCTCAGTGATATCAGAACCAGCCGGTGTATCGATAACCGCAACATCAGTCTCCGGAGGTACCCGTAATTGCCAGGAACGGGTTAAACGATGATCGGCATTTTTAGAAGCATCGACACCAGTAATCGTATTTAGAGAGTCCGGTCGACGATTTAACCAACCCAACGACGAACCCTGACTGTCATGATCAAACAGACGTACATTTAGTCCCTGCTGGGCGTAATGCGAGGCAATATTAGTGGTAATGGTTGTTTTGCCACAACCGCCTTTGGCATTAGTAATAAGTATTCGTTGCAATCCCATACTGGAATTCTAGGCAATAATCAAAAAAATGCCAGTGTTTCAGTTAAAAACCTCACTAAAAACAGAGATATATTGCATAAAACGCGAATAATTCTAGTATAAAAAATAAAACCACATCAAAAACTATTACTATTCTATTCTATACTATTACAATATTCAGGGGCTCTCCGTGGTCGAGTAATATTAGATATGAAGAATTAACCTGTCTAGTAGTTAAAAATACAGGATTCATCAATATTTTTACCTGGGGTAGTTCGATTTAGCCCTCTTTTGGGAAGATTCAGCATGATAAAAAATATGTGTAGCCTCGACAGGGGGATTAGATTCCTTCTTGGGATAGTATTAATCCTTGTAGCTTTTTTTGTTCCCGCAGTATCTAGTAATTCACTAGTCTACGTATTAGTAGTAGCATTTTCTGCCGTCAATTTTATTAGTGCTGGTATATCATTTTGCCCGGTTTATTACGTTGCCGGACTGAGTACAACATCTGAGGCCGAGGGATCCGATACTTAACTTGACTGTTGCCAGTTGTAGTAGGTTTCGGGAATACCGATTTTCTTCCAATAATAATGACTAATAAAAAATTTTCGAAAGTGCGACTGCTTGTAGTGCTCATGCTCATCACGCTAATTGGCCTGGGAACCTTCACTACGATTGTCTACACATCTGCGCGTAATCATCACGAGACTATGTTGAGTGAATCGATTCTCGCGCATCTACGAGTTCTCACTACAATACTCGATGAAAATATCAAATCGTCCTCCTTACTACCAGCTAGTTCGTCGAAAATTGATGAATACCGCTATACAAATCTTCAGCGTGAAGTCGATAGAGAAAGTTGGGCTGGAGTTTCTGGAGTTTTGTTACCCGAAGAATTGCAACACATATTAAAAGAGACGGGGCAAACACAGATTGCTTTAAGTGGTGTAGTTCGCGGTGAAAAATTTAATCATAGCTGGGCTCTGATTCCTGCTACCAGCGGTCGGCAGGGACACTTTGCATTTCGATCTAGTACGCCTTATCTGCCAATTTTCTGGTCAGAGCTTGGTGGACATTTTGCGGTCGCAATCTTCGTTGTCCTGTGGCTTGTTTTGTGGACGGCGTTAAGCATTGGTGGTTTAGTAAGCCGGTCTCGCCATCAAAACCAGAAGCTTCTAGAAAGTGCCAAACAATTGGCCAATGCCCATAGGGAGGCAGTTAATGCGACACAGGCGAAATCGGAGTTCCTTTCTCGCATGAGTCACGAGCTTCGCACTCCTATGAATGCAGTACTTGGATTCGCTCAGTTACTCCAAACTGATGAGTCACTTAAAGGTGAGCAGAAAGAATTTGTAGGCCATGTCCTCGGTGCGGGAGAGCACTTGCTTTCTCTCATTAACGAAATGCTCGATCTCGAACGCATCGAAGCCGGCAAAATTGATTTAAGAATGGAATCGGTTGATTTATGTGCAGTCACTGCAGAGTGCGAACGGCTAACTCAATCGCTTGCAGAAAAAAACCGTATACTGATAAAGAGTCACCTTGTCGATAGCGAACCTCATGTAGCATGGGCTGACAGGATGCGGTTAAAACAGGTAATGCTTAATCTGATTACGAACGCGATTAAATACAATTGTGCAGGAGGCGAAGTTCAAGTGTCCTGTGAAACAGCGCCCAATGATCAGGTTTGCATTGAGGTTAGAGATACCGGTCAAGGGATTAACGATGAAGATATCGATAGTCTATTTCAACCCTTTTCTCGTCTCGGAGCTGAACAAACCGATATCGAGGGAACAGGCATAGGACTGACAATCACAAAAAAACTGGTTGAGCTTATGCACGGGCAAATCAGCGTTAAGTCTGTACTCGGAACGGGCAGCACCTTTACTATATACCTGCCGGCGAGTTCCCAATAAATGTCGGACTAAACAATCTCAATAATTTATCACTCAAGCGGTAAATTGAATCAAAGGCTGGGAATTAATTATTCTGACCCTTTGGATTCTATAAGCTGGCTAAATTCTTCAGCAGGTAAAGCCTTCGAGATAAAGTGGCCCTGACCGTAATCGCAGTCCAGTTTTTTCAGATAGTCGTAGGTTTCCTGGTCTTCGACGCCTTCGGCCACTAGTTTCAAGTCAAAAAGTTTAGCAATTTTAGTGATGATTTTGAAGATTTCCTGATCCTGCGAATTGTCTCCGATATCGGACACAAAATTCGGGGCGATTTTTAATTCATTCGCCGGGATTTGACTAAAGTACGACAACAAAGAGTGACCGTTGCCGAATTCATCGATAGAAATACCGACACCCAGTTGCTTTAACTTCAACAGGTTTTCAAAGTTTGCTTTCTTATCTTCAATGATCGCCGCTTCGGTTATTTCCAGTGTCAGTCGATTTCGGTCGATCCCCCAAACCGCCAGGGAATCCTGCACCAGTACGTAAAATTCAGAGTTCTGGATCAGGTTGGTAGGCACATTTACCGATACCGAAACCAGGAACCCCTGATTTTCCCAGTCCTTAATTTGACGTATAGCGGTATGTATCATCCATTTGGTCAATTCCAGACTCTGGCCCGTTTCCTCCGCTATTTCGACTACTACCTTCGGGGAAACGAATTTCTGTTCCGATATATGCCAGCGTAGGGAAGCTTCTGCCGAATTGATCTCCCCACTTAACAGATTTACCTTCGGTTGATAATAAAGCTCAAAATCATTGGCCTTTAATTTTTCGGCGAAGCGTTTTTTGAGCTGCTGAGTTTGACGATTTCCGCTATCAGTCTGAGCTAAACTGGACGAACCATTTTGTTTTGATTTGGCCTGTTGTAGCGAATCCTCCGCGACTTGTAATGTTTTCTCTGCGCTAAATTCGGCAGCCTCGTTGAGCGCAATACCAATTCGAAATTCGAGTTCAGCTCGTTTGTTATCGATTACCAGATCTTCCTGGAGTACCGTGCTGACCTTGTTATATGCCAGTGAGATAAATGCAGACGTTTGTAAATTCGGAAGAAGAAACGCAAAGCGGTGATCGCCAACCCGGTATACCGTATCCGGCATGCGACTAATAGCCAGCAATCGACTAAAGCAATGCTGTAAAACTTGATCACCATAGGCAAAATCATGATCGTGGTTGACCTGGGTAAACTCCATCACGTCGATGAGCAAAAGACCCAGAGGACCTTTACGATCAGCCTCGGAACTAATATAGCGAGAAAGCGAGCCTAAAAATGCCTGTCGTTCGATAGCCGGTAACGGATTCAAAAAGCACCTGTCATAGTATTATGGCACCTAAATCAATGCCATAGGCGTTCGGCTCCAGACTATCGATAATATCCAATGGAGCCCCTCCTTCGGTATGGGTAACTTCTTTCAGGTCGATGAATTCCATCTCGCTTAGCGGTTTTTTATTCGTGTCGAGCAACAGCATTATCTCGGGCCGCAAACGACGCGTGCGGGAAGCCGCGACCACGATAGCGACCTCTCCAGAAGTTAATTCAACTACGGTACCCGCCGGATAAATGCCGATAGCCTGGATAAACTCTTCGACTATCTCGGCCTGAAAATAAACATCTTTCCAGTTATACAATTGCTTTATCGCCAACGAAGGTGACATTGCGCTGGCGTAAATGCGGTCGCGGGTAATGGCGTCATAGCAATCGACGATGGCTGCAATTCGTCCAAACACAGGAATCTCGTTTTTAAGCAGTCCCTGCGGATAACCGGTACCGTTATAGCGTTCGTGGTGAAAGCTAACCATATCAAGTATATCGCGGTTGGTCATCCCACCTTCCTTAAGAAGTCTGACGCCAACCTCGACATGCTTTTTCATTACCCTCGACTCCTTACTGGTGAGGCGTCGACTAGCCTGCAACATCGTTTTATCGAGTTGCAGTTTGCCGATATCGAATAATAAGCCCCCAATTGCCAGCGAGCGTAAGTCTTTCCTCGGTAAGCCAAATTGACGGCCCAGCGCGACTGCCCATATCGAGGTGCCCAACGAGTGTTGATAAATATATTGATCCTGTTGCTTCATACGCACCAGCCAGATACAGGCATCTGGGTTACGGATCACCGAATCAATCATCGGTTCAACCGCCTGTTTAATCTTCGGTATCTCCAACGGTCCGCCTTTCTCATTTCGAGATAGCAGGCTGTTGAGGCCGTTATGTAGAACGGTAACCGCCTCCTCGGCCGCAGGCCCTTCGCTTTTCCAGTTAGTAACATCCTCGTATTGTTCGAGTTTTTTATCTGGAAAGAAATGCTGCGGGCCGCCGAATTCAGCTCCCGGCTGAGTGACATCCTCTCTTGATCCGGTTTTATGACTGGTGCCCATATCGGAGAACGAAGATATGGATGTACTCGGGCTGCCCATTGCCGAGCTAACAGTAGACATATTGCTGGTGATAGCCCTGGTAGATACCGTGTTATCGACGAATACGTACTCGCAGATATCGCTGATGATGTGGATATCATGGATATCCTTGACATAAAAACCCTGTACCAGGAAGGGGGTCTCCAACCAGGGGCGATCCAGCGCAGATATATACATACCTGTTTGTAGATTTTGGGTATCAACCTTGAGCAGTGTGTTCATATCCTCCTTAGTACTTTATCCCGCATGACTAACAGGAAAGCCTGAATAAGTTTCCCGGATTGCCAGTTTATCCTGTAGTTCTGGAGACACAATAGCAAACCCATCACATTCCTGATAAATATATAATATTGTGTCGGTAATACCGGGCTAGAGGCTAGCTGATATTCGGCTATTTCCGGGCCTTTTTCCGATGCATGTCTTTTTTAGATTTATTTTCATTCCCTGAAGCCGGTTTCGAACGCCTGGCCTTAATCGCATAAGGGTTATCTCCCGATTTCAGCTCTATTCGAACCGGCGTACCTTTCAGCTTGAGCTTTTCGATGAAGAAACTCATCAGGTAACGCTTGTAAGTATCGGGCAAATGTTCGGTTTTATTTCCATGTATGACTATTATCGGCGGGTTCTTACCGCCCTGGTGTGCATAACGCATTTTGATGCGGCGTCGATTATGCATCGGAGGATTGTGTTTAAACACGGCTTCTTCGAGCAAGTCAGTTAGATGTCGAGTATTGAATTCTTTAAAAGCCGAGGCATAAGCCTGATCTACCGATGCCATCATTTCACCGACGCCGGTACCGTGTAGTGCCGAAATGTAATGTTGTGCGGCAAAATTAACAAATGACAGACGCCGCTGTAATAATTTGCGATTGTAATCACGCTGCTCTACCTCGAGACCATCCCATTTATTGACGGCAATAACCAGTGCTCGACCACTATTTACGGCAAAACCAAGCAGAGTCAGATCCTGATCAGAAAGCCCATCACGCGCATCAATAACTAGAACGACTACATGGGCGTTTTCGATGGCTTCCAGTGCCTTAATGGCACTGAATTTCTCGATCACTTCATGCACTTTGCCTCGCTTACGCACACCCGCTGTATCGATCAATGTATACGGCTTACCACGTCGCTCAAAAGGCACTGAGATTGTATCGCGGGTAGTGCCCGGCTGGTCGAAGGTTACGACTCGCTCTTCCCCGGCGAGACGGTTTATCAAGGTCGATTTACCCACGTTCGGCCTGCCGATGACAGCAATCGACGGCCCTTTGTCTCCCGTAATATCCGATTGATTTTCGGGATAGGCCTCGAGCAACTCTTCGAGCATCGGATTGATACCTTTGCGATGCGCGGCTGATATAGCCCGAGATTGACTAAAACCAAGCGCATAGAAATCGGCCTGGGCCTGTTGCGGACTAATGCCGTCTACTTTATTGATTATCACAAGGCAGGACTTACCGGACTTTCGAACCAGATCGGCGATGACACGATCGCCACTGGTTAATCCATCCTGGGCATCGACCATGAAGAGAACCTCGTCAGCCTCTTCTAATGCAAGCAGCGTCTGTTTGGCCATAAGATCGTCAAGGTCCTGCTTTTGACCGCTAAGGCCACCGGTATCAACGACGATGAATTTACGCTCTTTCCAGAGACCAACCCCGTATTGGCGATCACGGGTCAGACCCGGTTCGTTAGCCACTATGGCATCGCGGCTTTTGGTGAACACATTGAACAGGGTGGACTTGCCGACATTGGGTCGTCCAATCAACGCAATAACGGGAATCATGGTTATTACGGTAAGCTTAGCGAGGATAATTGTCCTTCGCTATCAAATACAAGAATATTATTCTGCCAGAGAAGAGGCTGTGAAATATGGCGCGCATCGGAAGGCCGTATTCGACCCTTAAGGCTACCATCGGATTTATCAAACCAGTGTACATAGCCTTCGAGATCGGCGACTACTAGTTTGTCATTAACCAACTGGGGTGCGGTAATTTTACGCGCATGCAGGACATCCTGCTTCCAGAAGGCACTTCCCGAGCGTCTGTCAATCGACCAGATGTGGCTTAGATCACCGCTCAAATATATCGCCTGATCGTCAACCACCATTGATTGATAGCCGGAGAATTTACGTGACCAAAGCTCATTACCATTCACCGCCTGGATTGCGGCCAGCTTACCCTGATAGGAGCTCACATAGATGATGCCGTCCTTCAAAATAAAACGCCCATCGATATCTACCAGGCGTTCGATCTCGGTACGCCCAACTGGATGACTAACCACTGTTTCCCACACTGTTTGGCCGTTCTTACTGTCAAAGGCAGCAATTTTTCCATCGTCGAAACCAACGATAACCAGTTCATTACTGATCACCGGAGAACTATTACCGGTTAGCGTTAACGCGGGTATACGGCGAGAGATAGTCCAGTTTATAGCGCCATCAACCAGCGACACAGCGGTCAATTTACCCGCTACGGTACGCACAAATAACTGCTTCTGATTCAACGCCGGAGCAGCTCTTATTTCGCCTTTGAGCTGAATCGACCAGCGCTTTTCGAGCCCATCTTCGAGTAAATTATAGGCGGCCAGATCACCATCGGCAGAAGTGGCGATAATGACATCACTATTACCAGCCAATCCGGTAATAGCCTCAATTCCAGTTTCAAAATCCCAGTTAATCCGACCATTTTCCGCATTTATGCTATTGACCTCTCCTTCTATATCGATGCTCAGGATCTGATCATCGATCAGCAAAGGACGCATATCCAAAGAGGCATTACTCGCGCCCGCATCGGTATCTGTCGACCATCGAACTTGTAAATCTATTGCTTGTTCGATTTCGCTTAATTCAGCAGGCGGCTCGCTATTATCCTTAGAACTACAGGACAGTAGAGCTAAAGACAGGCAGCCTAATAATAATGCCCTGGTACTAGAAATCATGACTTAGCCTGTCGCTCCCAAATCATCGAGTTTTTGTTGTACAAACTGACCATTCGCAGGGCCGGGAGTTCCTCTTAGCGCTTTACGGTAAGCATCTGCAGCTTCGACGACTTTACCCTGCTGGGCGTAAATGTCGCCTTTCAACTCTTCAACGCTGGCGCTAAATTCGGCGGGAAAATCAATAGACAAGGTATTCAGGGCCTGCTCGGGTTGTGACATCTGCAACTGGACCGCTGCCAGGCGATTTCGAGCTAGATAACCCAGTGCTTCGTTACCGACACTACCAACAACTTGCTGTAACTGATCCTCCGCTTTTTCATAATCACCCGATTCAACAAAGGTACGCGAAAGTGCTAATCGCGCGATAGTGGCGTACTCGGTGGATTCATAATCGCTGATCAGGGCATTCGCATACTCGTTTGCTGCATCACTATTACTCGCGTCTAGCGCTTCAACCATTTGGTTGAAATGGCTTGAAGCCTGCTCCGCCACTTCATTCTGGTAATCGATCCAGTAACGATAGCCAAACAGTCCGCCGACGCCGATAATGATGCCCGCAATCACTGAGCGGCCGTTTTCCTGCCACCATTTTTTTAGTTTTTCGACCTGTTCTTCATCTGTTTCCATTGCTAACTCAACCTCTGAAAATAATATTTATAACTGTTTGTTTCACTGTCCGAGTAATTCGGCCAATCGAGCACCCACTTCAAGCTGGGTAAATTCTAACTGCGCTGTATCTTCGCGCAAATGTTTAATACTGACGGTTCCGGCCTCAACTTCGGATTCACCGAGAATCATCGCCAGCTGTGCTCCCGATTTATCGGCCTTACGCATCTGGCTTTTGAAACTGCCTCCGCCAGCCTGAACCCGTAAGTTTAACTGTGGCAACTGGTCACGCAAGGATTCTGCTAATTTTAGTCCTATCGGAGCAGTATTGTCGCCTCGCATCACCATAAAAATATCGCAACCCTGCCTCGCAGGCGCCTGCTCCTGGTCGATCAGCATCGATACCAGTCGCTCACAACCCATGGCAAAACCCGCGGCGTAATTCGGTTTACCGCCTAGCTGCTCGATCAGGCCATCATAACGGCCGCCGGCACAGACTGTGCCCTGTGCACCAAGCGTTTCAGTCACCCACTCGAATACCGTATGGCTATAGTAGTCGAGCCCTCTTACCAACCTTGGATTTACAGCGTAAGGAAGTTCGCAATAATCGAGAATGGCTTTTAACTCAGCAAAATGATCGCTCGATTCGCTACTAAGACTGTCGCTTAATTTGGGCGCCAGGTTTATTAAACTCTGGATATCAGGGTTTTTGCTATCGAGAATTCGTAAGGGATTGGTTTCCAGCCGTCGCTGACTGTCTTCGTCAAGGGCCTGAAAATGATCTCGGAAGTAACTTACCAGTGTTTCACGAAAACGCTGTCGGCATTCACTACTACCTAGCGTATTGATTTGCAGCTCAATATCCTTCAATTCCAATTGCTTCCAGAAACGAGCTGCCAGACAAATCAATTCGGCCTCTATGCCTGCCCCCCCCATTCCAAAGGCTTCTGCGCCAAGCTGATGGAACTGCCTGTATCGACCTTTTTGTGGGCGCTCATGTCGAAACATAGGGCCGAGATACCACAGTCGATGTTGTTGATCGGTGAGCAAACCATTTTCCAGGCAGGCGCGAACCACGCTGGCGGTATTTTCTGGACGCAGGCTTAAACTATCGCCATTGCGATCGTCGAAAGTATACATTTCCTTTTCAACAATATCGGTGACTTCACCAATACCACGTTTAAATAACGCGCTTTTCTCGACGATCGGTGTCCTTATCTGGCCATAGCCGTAACTATCGGCAAGCTGACGAAATGTGTCTTCGAGTTGATTCCAGACAGGCATGTCTGAGGGCAGAACATCGTGCATTCCGCGTATGACCTGAATTAGCTTTCCCACTAGTTACTTCCTATCTTTAACCTGGCGGTGTTGTTATCCTTGATTTGATTGCTAATATCGATCTCTTCGTCATTAAACTTCAATTCCACGCCGTGACCGTTGCCGAAAAATGCTGAAAAGGGGGCCTGGCCAGTCAAAGTTAACCTCGAGTCAGCGCGAAGTAGATCACGTGCGAGGCTTTGCCCAACAGAGTCCTTAATTTCCGCCCAGGTATCTGCATGAATAATGATTTCCAGCGTATCATTACCTATTGGCATCAAAAGGTTTGCCGAATAATCGGCTGCAACAACAGGAGCTTCGACCTGACTCTCCTGGGTTGACTCACTAGTGGCGATAAACGTCTCGACTTCAGTTTCGATCGGAGTGGCGATTTCAGCGGCTAATTCGGCAACTTCCTGTTGCTCCTCTACTTCTGCGACCACCGCGCTGACTTCAGAGGCTATAATCTCTTCGTCGCTATCGGCGCTAATTTCGGATGTCGATTCCGGGGTGTCTTCAGCGGGTTCAGCGATGTTCAGGGCATTCGATTCTTCTACTCCTAGCGATACAACATCGCCTGGGTTTTGATTCTCGTTCCACCACCAGGCGGCAATCAGGCCCGCCAGTACAATAATGACGAAATAGGTCGTCCATTTAATACGGGCATCGTTGGAGGTGATTTCAGGCGAGGTATTACTAGTACTACTGATAGGAGGATCTTCATCTGAATAGAAATTCAGATATTCTTCTATCATTTCCTCTTCGTCTAGAGAGACTATTCTGGCGTAAGCGCGTAGATAACCTTTAACAAAAATCGGCGCCGTAATGTCGTCGAAGTTATTTTCTTCGATCGATTGTAAAATATTCACGCTCAAATGCATGCGGTTGGCGACGTCCTCAATCGACAGGCTCAGTTTTATACGCGCAGTCTGGAGGCGGTCTCCTGGGCCTATCCCACTCGGCCCGACTTCTTTACTTGGTTCGACGTTTAATGGTTCCATAACTACTTTATTTTTAACCAGGATTTATACTCTTGCGAATTAGGAAATTTTGCTTCCAACTGACCTGCAAGTTCATCAACATCTCTGCCACCATCCATTTCCAGCTCGGTTCGGATGGCAAGCCACAGACTGTGTGAGGTGGGCTGGGCTACCAGGTGATATCGATCCACATAAAGCTTTGCATTAGTAAAATCTTTATCATCAAAATTCATCTTCGCCAGTGCTATCAATGCGCCGGAGAAATTACTCCGCACCGCCAGTGCCTTGGCTAAATACTCTTTCGCTCTGTCTCTTTGATCAATTTTAATCAGGCACAGGGCTGCATTGGTATAAGCAAATTCGGGCGTCCTATACAGCGGATTATCCAACGCCTGTAAAAAGTATTTTACCGACTCCGCTTCTCTTTCATTGCGGCAAAGGAAACGGCCGTAATTGTTGGCGGCTGCTGAATCTTCCGGGTCGAGTTCGGTAGCGCGTTGATAATGCTCTTCCGCTTTATCTTTTTGCAACAGTCGATCCTGCAAGATTCCAAACGCATTGTGCGCTGCCGCCGAATCTGGGTCCTGTCTCAATGCTTTGAGAAGCTTCTCGTTAGCCATTTCCATGTTATTTTGCCGCATATACCCCATACCCAGTTGCACATTGATGGCACTGGCTTTTATGTTATCGGGAACCCTTTCTCCAACCGTGACACAGGCTGTCAGCAGCGGCAACAATAAAAACAATATGCTAAATCTAATGTGCATGCGATAAGCCGCCTATTTCCTTTAACCCCAATTGATATTTCTGACTGCGCCGACTCCGGTCTTTAAACTGTCCGGCAAGTTGACCACAGGCTGCATCGATATCATCCCCTCGAGCTCTACGAGTTACCGTGATAATTCCTCTGGACGAGAGGTATTCACGAAATCGATCAATTGTGGCACTGTCTGAGCACTCATAAATGGCATGAGGGTAAGGGTTGAACGGAATCAGATTCAATTTACAGGGTATGCCCTTAATTAGCTTTACTAACTGACTCGCACATTCGAGACTATCATTAATATCCTTCAGCATCACATACTCGAAGGTAATTTTACGGCTCTTATACCCGTCGATGTAAGAATGACAGGCTTTTAATAACTCTTCGATCGGATACTTCTGATTAATTGGTACTAACTGATCGCGTAGATGATCGTTTGGCGCATGCAATGAAACCGCCAGACTCACATCGGTTTCATTGACCAGTTTATTCATCGCCGGGACGACACCAGCGGTGCTGATAGTAACGCGACGCTTGCTTAGCGCATAGGCATAATCGTCACACATCATATCGACCGCAGCCATCACCGCATCGAAATTGAGTAACGGCTCTCCCATGCCCATCATCACGACATTAGTCACTCCTTGTTTACCCTCACTTAGCAAACCATGGTGGACAAGATGTAACTGAGCAATTATTTCGGCGGTAGTTAAATTGCGATTAAAACCCTGTTTTGCGGTTGAACAGAAACTGCAGTTCAGGGTGCAACCTACCTGCGAAGAAACACACAGGGTAGTTCGTGATTTCTCTGGGATGAGCACGCATTCGATAGCATTTTCTACTCCGTCGATATCAAGCAGCCATTTTCGAGTACCGTCGGTAGATTGCTGACTGTCGATTAGAGTCGGGAATTCGATACAGGTATTTTCGCTTAAAAATTCTCTTAGCGGCCTGGACATATCCGTCATCTCTTCGAAATTGGTAACCCCACGCTGGTGCACCCATTGCATCAATTGCCGAGCACGAAAAGGCTTTTCGCCATTTTCGACGAAAAAACTCTCAAGTCCTGCTCGACTTAAATTCAGCAAATTGGTCTTATCGACTAGGGGCATTTGGTCTCAAAAAATTAAAGTCCAGGCTATATTGGTTTGTGACACATTCGACTCGACTAGCTTACGCCAGGGCATTGGCTATCCCTGCCAGTCAATCGGTGGATTTTACGCACAAATTACGCCAAGTAGAAGTAAATATAAGCCCTGACGACGATTCTGTGAAAAAAGTTGCTACAAATAGCCTTGTTAGAAGCGGTTGCTGATATATAATCCGCTTTTTCCACCCCAAGTAGTCACTTAGAGCCTCTCGATGCAATTCATTGAAACCCGTGGTAACGACGGCAGCCATGCTGAATCGGTTAGTTTTTCTAATGCCATACTGTCTCCTGTTGCTTCTTTCGGCGGCATTTATAGCCCCGAAAAAACGCCGCTAATCGATGCCGAATTTCTTCAGCAGCATCAACATTCCAGTTATAAAACAATTGCACTAGCAATATTTGAGCTATTCGCAATAGACATCGATCTACCGACGATGCAATCCGCAGTCGATTTATACGATGAATTCGATGACGCCGATAACCCCGTGCCGGTGATTAAACTGAAAGAAGATATTTATATCAGCGAGCTTTATCACGGCCCAACCCGTGCCTTTAAAGATATGGCATTACAACCCTTTGGTAAACTGCTATCGACGCTCGCACAGGCGAACCAAAAAGAGTATTTAATCCTGGCGGCAACCAGTGGCGATACTGGACCCGCCGCACTCGATACCTTCCGTAATCGTGACAATATTCGAGTTGCCTGCCTTTATCCCGACGGTGGCACTTCGGATGTACAGCGTCTGCAAATGGTCACCGAATCGGCCGATAATTTAAAGGTCATCGGCATTAAGGGAAATTTCGACGATGCACAGGCCGCACTCAAATCATTGCTGGCATCACCCTCTTTTAATCAGGCGTTGGCCGATAAAGGGGTTGCGTTATCTGCCGCCAATTCGGTGAATTTTGGCCGCATCCTGTTTCAAATTATGTATCAGTTTCATAGCTACCTGGAACTGGTTCGACAGGACGCTATTGAACTCGGAGATAAGGTTAATCTGCATATCCCAAGTGGAAATTTCGGTAACGCCCTGAGTGCTTATTATGCTCGCCAGATGGGCTTACCCGTCGAACGTATTTATATTGCATCAAATGCCAACAATGTTCTTACCGATTGGATTAATACCGGCCGTTACGATATTGCTTCTCGATCGCTGGTCATTACCAATTCACCAGCTATGGATATTCTTAAATCGTCGAATGTTGAACGTGTGTTGTTCGACTTGTTTGGTGCCGAACGCACACACACGCTCATGCGCCAGCTCGACGAACAGGGCTATTATCAGCTCGATGAAGGCGAGATAGCTCAGATACAGGCAATATTTTCGGCCAGCTTTTGCTCCGACAAAGAGGGTCAGACCTATATCCGCTCTAATTATGATAATGGTTATTTAATGGACCCACATACTGCTACCTGCTTCAAGTCCTGCGAAATGTCTGAAGCCAGTGGCTACGTCAATATTATCTATTCAACCGCCGAATGGACCAAGTTCGCTCCCGTCATCGACGCGGCTATCACTGGTCATGCCGGGCGTGGCGATTTGGAATCTCTGAAGTCGATTGCTGAAACGGCAAACATAGAAATTCCAGAGATGATTAGATATTTATTCGACAAGCCTGTGTGCCATCCCCTAATCGTAGAGAAAGGCGATATTGAGTCGGAAATCCTGGCCTTTCTCGATTAATCGACAGGGCTACTATCAACTTGTACGGCGACTCGTGCGGCGATTCGCTCCGTCCAGCGCATGGTGATCAGGCAGGTGCGAATACCGGCACCAGAATGAAAATTGTCATGACGAAGGACATCACACGAGCCATTTGTCGCCCTTCATAACGATCACGAACCAGAGCCACGGAGTCGATTCTCGGCCCGGCGGCGCCAAGCCTCTAAGTATGACGAACTCGGCGAACTCGGGTTGTTTCTGATTAGTCTTAAATATCAAGGCTAGTTTGCCAAATTGAAATGCATTGCTTGCGCACTAGCTGGACAAAGGAATAAAAATTGTTGTGTGGACTTAATCTCTTCCGGTAGATCGGCGCGTAAAACACTTTGATAACCGAACTTTTCAAAATAACCTTGCGCCGTTTCAGTGAATAAATAGAGTTTTTGTAACTCATTCATCCGGGCTTTTTCATGTAAGTGCTCAACAATAAGCCCAGCAAGACCTCTCCCTCTAAACCCTTCTCGAACAACAACCGAACGCAACATTCCTTTTTTGTTCAGAAATTCGAGGCCACCAATACCGATTATTTTACGCCTATCAAAAACGCCAACAAAATGATCGATATGCTCTGCAATATCTTCAAATGGTAAACTGTTATCTAGCAGAAGGGATTGAACACTGACCAAATGCTGAACATCCAGATCAGCAATAATTGGTGTCACCTGTATTAATCTGCATCCAGAGTTTCAACACGAATTCTATGAATTTCACCGTGTACTGAATCGAGCTTGCCGATACCGGCGAGCGCCTCATTCATTTGCTTTTCACGGATTTTTTGTGTCAGCATAATAATCGTCGCCTGGGTAACTCCGGCTTCGGGTTCTTTCTGCAGTATCGCTTCGATCGAAATCTGGCATTCGCCCATAATTCGGGTGATATCGGCCATCACACCAGGCTTGTCGTCGACCCGCATACGAATGTAGTAAGCAGTCGTTACTTCGTCGATTCTAACAATCGGCAATTCGACTATCTGGTCAGGCTGGAAAGCCAGATGCGGGACCCGATTTTGTGGATCGGTAGTAATCGAACGAGCAACGTCGATAATATCGGCAATCACTGCCGAAGCAGTCGGATCAGCGCCTGCACCTGCACCATAATAAAGCGATGGGCCAAGTTTATCGCCTTTCACCAGTACCGCATTCATCACCCCGTCAACATTAGCAATCAAACGCTTTTCCGGAATCAAAGTCGGGTGTACCCGCATTTCGACACCTTTTTCGCTGCGCCGGGCAATACCCAAATGCTTTATCCGATAACCTAGTTGATTGGCATAAACAACATCTTCGGTTGAGACACCCGAGATGCCTTCGGTATAAACAGCATCGAATTGCAGCGGTATACCAAACGCCAGTGACGCCAGAATACAGAGTTTGTGCGCCGCATCGATGCCCTCAACATCGAAGGTAGGATCAGCCTCGGCATATCCGAGCGCCTGGGCTTCGCGCAATACATCATCAAAATCACGGCCCTTATCGCGCATTTCGGTGAGAATAAAATTACCCGTACCATTGATAATGCCGGCCAACCATTCGATTATATTGGCACTTAGGCCTTCGCGAATCGATTTGATAATGGGGATACCACCCGCGACCGCTGCTTCAAATACAACGTTGACACCCTGCGCCTGGGCTGCGGCAAAAATTTCATTGCCATGCAGCGCGATCAACGCCTTATTAGCAGTAACCACGTGCTTGCCATTTTCGATAGCGCGCAACACCAGTTCAAGGGCGGGCTCGTAGCCACCGATTAACTCGATAACAACGTCGACTTCGGGGTTATTAACCACCTCGAATGGATCTGGAGTCAATGCAATACTTTCGCAACCCGTTGGCATGCCCTGCTTGATATTACGCCTGGACGCCTGTACGATTTCGATATCACGACCAGCTCGTCGAGAGATCTCGAGGGCATTATTTTTCAGGCCAAGTGCGGTGCTAGCGCCAACCGTACCAACGCCAATTAAACCAAGTTTCACCGGTTTCAAGCTATGTCTCCAGAATTAGGAATAGAGGGAAATTTCGAACGCGCAACGATAAGTAATGTACACCCGACTGTCAATCATCATAAGTCTCTCCAGAACTGGTTTGAACGCTCAGGGCTTTTACATTATGCTGCGCCCATGCCGCTAATCAAAGATGTAATCAACAGCCGTTACCAGATTACTGGGTACGAAGACGACTCCATCACGATCAACGAAACCGACTATCGAGATAGCCTTGTATTTTCTGCGGAATCATTGCATACACCCTGGGCAGTAAGCTCGGTAGAAGATTTGAATCGTGACAATCTTCAGGTTATATTTAATTTAAACCCCGAAGTCGTTTTGCTCGGTACCGGTAAACAGCAACGATTTCCTGAGCCAAAATTACTAGCCCTGTTTGGGGAAAAGGGTTTAGGGCTTGAAGTAATGGATAACGGCGCACTGTGCCGAACCTTCAATATACTGGTTGCCGAAGGTCGATCTGTGGTTGCTGGGGTTATTCTGGGTTAAGGGCTATGGAGTTGGCTAATGTCAGTTATGGTGGTTTCGAGTAAATTAAGCGACTTGTAATCCAAATCTTACAAATTTTACCGCCCTGTTCTATATCGCTCAATCGATCAGTCAGGCATAGTGACGCCCAAGATATTAACCATGGAAGTGTACTTTGGATCCATCCACCCAAATTTTACCAACAACAGCGGATCACCTGCAAGCTTGCCTGGATCCACCATTAGAAATATTGCGTTACCATTATTTGTTTGCAGTTAATCTAAGGACTGATATTGGGAGAGGGCTAAATGAGTAACAGTTTGAGTAAAAATTTAGGGCTCATCGATGGTAAAACTTATATTATAGGCAGAGAAAGCGATACTTATATAGAAGGCCATATCTATATAAATTGCCCTAGTGTCAGCAGGCCTCATCTCAAAATGAAAATTAAAAATGGAAGAATTTACCTGCGCGACCTAAATTCGACCAATGGCACATATTTGATAAAAAATGATAGCCTGACGCCCTTCGAAGAAGGATATGTGAGTTCACACCAACCCCTTGTAATAGGCGCAATAAAGTGCACGATTCTAAGCCTTTTAAAGATTGCTGGCGATTATTCTGCTTCAAATAATATTGCTTCGGATTCCGACGATACTACGAGACTAGTGGTGCCACCAGTTAAGGTATTTAAATGATGAAGTTAATGGTGTCTTATCTGCTTTCTTTATCCACAGGTTGTAGTGGGTTTTCACATGTGTGAATCAATCTCCTATCCTCCATTGGGAAATATCCTGTGTTGCAAATGGCTTACAAAAGATCGTGATCCAGCTAGGTTTTTCCAGGTCTAGCCTTTACCTCGCCAGGGAGTAGTCTTCTTAATTATCTTCCTCATGCCAATATCAAATAAAAGACCCAGCATTCCCATGACAAATATCGTGATCCAGATCACTTCGTATTGCGAAAATTTTCTGGCAACGTTTTCAACAAATCCAATACCCGTCGTTCCTGCCAGGAATTCTGCAGCGACCAGGGTTCCCCAACAAACACCAATGGCAACTCTGACTCCTGTCAATATTTCAGGTAGTGAGTTTGGCGCAATTACTTCTCTTAGTATCTGCCATTTCGAAGCGCCCAATGAGTGCGCTGCGTGTATTTTCGATAACTGCGTTCCTGATGCCCCTGCTCTTGCGGATATAACCATGATTGCAAAAGAAACCATAAACAACAGAAAGATTTTCCCGGAGTTATCTATGCCAAATATCGTAATAATGAGAGGAGCCCAGGCAAGCGGTGGAACAGGCCGGTATAGTTCAACGATTGGATCAAAATAACCGGCGGCGAATCTTGATAGCCCCATAAACAGTCCCAACGGGACTCCGCAAATAATACCGAGGCCTAAGCCTAGTATGACTCTTAAAAAAGAATCCCAGATGTGGCCTGAGGGAATGGGAATAGAGAAAGCACTGAAATCCCCAGTTGCGATATCTAAAATAAAACTTTTAAGATTAGGTTCAACTTTTCCATCTGAACTGTGAACGGGATACTCTCCAGGAATTATATCCGCTATCCAGTCAGGCGTTATAAATCCAACTACCTGGTTTACCCCCATCATTTCATACCAGATGAGAGGGACGTTTTTATATCCTTGACTTGGTTTTAACATATTTACAAAAATACTAAATGTGTCAGACGGTTTGGGTAACCATCTACCGGGTCCCTGTTCGCTGCAAACATCGCCACTGGCAACTATAGTTCCGCCGGGAAATAACAAAGCATCAATTACGCCTATACTTCCCTGCTCCTCTCTTTGAACTTCGTCAAAGTCTATAATTGATTGTTGAACGGAATCTAATGCGGCTGGTGGGAAGATATTCGCTCTCGCTATCCTGCCTGCAATTTTGCTAACCTGCCTGATATAGTCTTTTTCTAATTCCTGATCATCATTTAAACTATTTTTGAAACTTTTTATTGCGCTCTTTATTTTTTCAAATTGTGCCAGATAAACTGGATTATTGTTTACAATTTTAAAAAAATCATCGGTAATTAATTTTATTTCCCTGGCTGCGGCATCAAATTTTAAACCAGTTTTTGATTCTGGAAGAGGCGGGATTTCCATCCCAGTTTCTCCCCATGAAGTTTGCTTACTTAACAGTTCAAGTCGTTCATTTTCTTCTTCTGCACTTTTTATCCCTGGATAGCTTTCTTTAACAAAGTCTTCCTTTAACCGGGTTATTCTATTGGCAATATTTGTTACTTTGTGTTTAACGTCCGGTTCTAAATATTTTTCATTCGTCAAAGTAGTGATCATTAATTCGGCTTCATTGAGCAAGTTAATTAATTTATCTTTATCTGAGTTTTGTATACCTGAGTTTTGAATTAAATCTTTGTAATCATTGATGATAGCTATTTCGCGATCGATAACCGAGGTACTTTTAAGTTGCCTTTCGTCAATCGGGAAAATATATTTTATGCCAACCAATGACTCTTCAACTTTAGCAACCTGGCATAATTCATTGGCTGACTCTGGGTAAAAAGACTTTGCGACGTCCCAGGAAAAAAATAACCAAACTAATAAAATGGTACTAGAGCCAGCAATTATCCAGTGAACACCACCTTTGGATTTTTCGGGGTCTCCAAAGACAGCATCTATTTTTTCAGTTTTTACAATCCTGGACTCGTAATAAAACGCGCCTATAATAGCGAGGATAGTAAATACAGTGATAAGTCCGGTAACCATTTTAGTTTTCCTTACCCATTATTTCTTCTTCCATATCCCAGATCATCGTCAGAATTTCTTCTCTCGTGGAGACAAATTCCTTATCATTTTTAATGGCCCTTAAATCCTCTGTTAATCCCATCGATGCAAAAGGGAGCTGGTATTCTTTATGTATGCGTCCAGGTCTTGGCGCCATGACGAATAATCGTTCACCTAACAATAAGGCTTCCTCAACCGAGTGAGTAATTAGAATGATTGTTTTCCCGGTTTCCTTCCATATTTTTAAAACTAAAGACTGCATTTTTTCCCTGGTGAGCGCATCGAGTGCGCCTAATGGTTCATCCATTAAAATCAGGTCAGGATTATTGATCAGGCATCTTGCAAGGGCCACTCTTTGTTGCATACCACCAGACAGTTGATAGGTAGGTGTATTACCAAACCCACTTAGTCCGACAATATCCAGCCATTCTTCAACTTTTTTTGCAGTTTCAATTGGGTCTTCTTTTTTCATGCGCAAACCAAAGTTTACGTTTTCAGCAACAGTTAACCATTCGAACAAGGCTCCCTGCTGAAACACCATTCCTCTTTCAACACCGGGGCCATTAATTTCTTTTCCGTTTAAGCTAATTACTCCTGAAGTAGGTCGTAAAAAGCCGGCAATAATATTTAATAGTGTGGTTTTCCCGCATCCC
>JAUVCH010000016.1 GCA_030595795.1 Gammaproteobacteria bacterium | reverse complement strand
ATTAAGGTACAACAGAATCCTCCAACGTATGGGTATCATTACCGATTTGAAAGAATCGGGGTTGCGTCTTAAATCGTGAAATTAAGAGCAGTAGCGAAGTACTTAATTATGAGGAAATGGTGGGCCCGGGAGGACTTGAACCTCCGACCAATGGATTATGAGTCCACTGCTCTAACCAACTGAGCTACAGGCCCTTGACTTGTCTTTTTAGCGCTATCCTGCGTTGGTTTCATCGCTCGTTTGGTCACGTAGCATTAAGCTACGCTCCCGGCACTCCCGCTAAAACCGCCTTGTTTAGCACTAAAAATCCTGCGTCAGGGTAACGCGGGAAATTATAGTTTTTCCGTCTTAGGACGAAAAAATCCCATGCCTTCCTAGCACAGGATTGATTTGTTGCGAATTGTATCGAAAACTTAGTCTGCGTCAATAAAACTTCTGAGTTGTTCTGAACGGCTGGGGTGACGTAGCTTGCGCAGTGCCTTGGCTTCGATTTGACGAATACGTTCACGCGTGACGTCGAACTGTTTACCGACTTCTTCCAGTGTGTGATCGGTATTCATGTCGATGCCGAAGCGCATGCGTAAAACCTTGGCTTCTCTTGGTGTCAGACTTGAGAGAATTTCGCGAGTTGATTCCGACAGGCCTGCGTTGGTGGCGGTATCTGCGGGCAGGGCGACGTTGGTGTCTTCGATGAAATCGCCAAGGTTTGAATCTTCATCGTCACCGATCGGGGTGGCCATGGAGATGGGTTCTTTGGAAATTTTGAGTACTTTGCGAATTTTGTCTTCGGGTAATTCCATTCTCTCCGCGAGTTCTTCTGGCTGCGGCTCGCGGCCGAGTTCCTGCAACATCTGACGTGAGATTCGATTGAGCTTGTTGATAGTTTCAATCATGTGTACCGGAATACGGATGGTTCTGGCCTGATCGGCAATCGAACGGGTAATCGCCTGACGAATCCACCAGGTGGCGTAGGTCGAAAATTTGTAACCGCGACGATATTCGAATTTGTCTACTGCTTTCATCAGGCCGATATTGCCTTCCTGGATCAGATCGAGGAATTGTAAACCGCGATTGGTATATTTCTTCGCGATAGAAATTACCAGACGCAGGTTGGCTTCGATCATTTCTTTTTTGGCGCGGCGCGCTTTGGCTTCGCCAATCGACATTTTGCGATTGATTTCCTTGATTTCGTGAATCGACAACTGCGATGCCTTTTCGATGTTTTTCAGACGTTTCTGGTAACGCACAATTTCGTCTTTAACTTCGTCGAGTGCTGCAGAATAACCTTCACCCGCTTCAATATGTGGCAGAATCCAGTCAAGATTGGTTTCGTTTGTCTTAAAAGTCTCTATGAACGCTTTACGCGGCATGCGCGATTGCTTGACGCAGATATCCAGAATCGTCCGTTCGTTAGTACGAATGCGATTAATAATGTCTTTTAGATTAGTGCCGAGTTTGTCGATGAATAATGGCAGCAGTTTGATTTCCATTAATTCGGTAACTGCCTTGCTCATATTGCGATCATAGACTTTTCTGTCGCCGATCTGTATGGCATCCATGGCTTTGGCAAATGATTTGCCAATTTTCTTGAATCGTTTTTTTGCTTCTTCTGGATCTGGGCCAGTATCTTCGACTTCGGCTTCGTCGTCGTCATCGTCGCTGACCTGTGCTACTACAGGCATCGGGATCGCATTCGGATCCTCATTGGGATCAACATATCCGACTAGTACGTCGGTGAGCTTGGCTTCTTCTTCGAGTACATCGTTATAACGTTCGAGGATGAGGCGCAAGGTATCGGGGTAACGCGCCAGCGAACTCATAGCCTGATTGAGGCCGTTTTCAATACGCCGCGCAATTTTGATTTCGCCTTCGCGAGTTAACAATTCGACGGTTCCCATTTCACGCATATACATGCGCACTGGATCCGTAGTACGACCAAATTCGCTATCAAGCGAAGCCAGTGCAGCAGCGGCTTCTTCGGCAGCATCTTCGTCGGGTTCGGTCTCGGTGTCGCTGAGGATTTCGTTAGTTTCTGTGGGCGCCGATTCATGGACTTTAATGCCCATGTCGTTGATCATACGAATGATGTCTTCGATTTGCTCTGGTTCGACGATACCTTCAGGCAGGTGATCATTCACCTCGGTATAGGTCAGGAATCCCTGCTCTTTGCCTTTAGCAATTAATTCTTTTAGACGCGATTGCTGATCTTGATCCATGGTGCCTCAATAAAAATGAAAATGTGCAGGGTAACGTACCAGTATATAAGACTTTTTTCTGGTTTTCCAAGATATTAACGGTGTAATTAACGTTTTGTGAATAATTGTTTATATTCGAGTTTTTCCGACTCGGAGAGTACATCGCCGGATTGAGATTTTTCGATCAATTGCAACCTCCGAATTTTTATATATTGGGTTTGTAATTGTTGTAAACAATCTCGAAACATCGGTTCAATGCTTTCTTCGTTTTCCATCGCTGGTTGCACGGCAGCAAGTTGATAAAGATGCGATTTTTGTTCGCTATCGCTAAACCGATCGAGCAGGTTCTGCGTGCTGATTTCGGGTTCTTCATGAATAGTATCGAGTAATTGCATCAATAAATCAGTGCCTGGTATGTTGGCCTCGGTGAGGTGATTCTGCGAGCCGGTACTTTTGGCCAACTGGGGTTTATGCAAGAGTAAGTTAATGGCTAGCTTCGTTGCTGTCCATCGACTCTCGGGGATCACTGTTTTCAAATTTTGTTTAACTGTCTCTTCACCCAGAATATTTAACAGTCTGGCATCAAGTTGAACCGACAATTGCCGCTCGACTTCGCCAAGTATTTGATCTTTCAGGCTTTGTAATGGAATTTGCGTGAAATAAGGGCGTAAGCGGTCCAGAAATTGTGACTTACCTTCGAGGCTTTGGATATTGCATTCGGCTTTCAGCGTGTTAAACAGGAATTCGGTGAGGGTCGCGGCCTCGGTGCATTGTTGCTGGAAAGCCTGGTTACCAAAATCACCTATAAAACTATCCGGGTCATGGCCGTCGGGCAGGAACAGGAACCTCGCCAGGCGGCCTTCTTTTAGTGATGCCAGGCATTGCTCCAGCGACCGCCAGGCGGCCTTTCTGCCAGCGGTATCGCCATCGAAACAAAAAACCAGGGTTTTACAGCTGCGGAATAATTTTTCGATTTGAGCGTTATTGATGGCAGTGCCAAGTGTTGCCACTGCGGTTTTGACGCCGTGCTCAGCCAGCGCGACGACATCCATATAGCCTTCGGTGACAAATATTTGTTCGATATTGGTGACCGCTTTTTTGAGTTCGTAGAGGCCGTAAATTTCATCGCCCTTGTGAAATATCGAAGTTTCAGGTGAGTTCAGGTACTTGGGGTTATCTTCCGCGACGATGACCCGCCCGCCGAAGGCGATGGTCCGACCGCGTCGGTCACGGATTGGGAACATCAGACGATGGCGAAATCGGTCGTAGTGCTGACCATTGTCTTTTTCGATGAGCATTCCGCCTTCGAGTAATAGTTTCTGGTCGCCCTGCAGATTACTCCAGCCCTCGGGCGCGTAGCCAATCGCGTAGTCCCTTGCGGTCTGGCCGCTGATGCCGCGTTGTTTGAGGTACTCGATGACGGTATTATTTTGCTTGAGTTGGCTTTGATAATAATCACTACATTTCTCTAACGAATCAAAAAGCGATTCCATAGCCGGTGTAGCCTGTCTTGGTGCCTGACCTTGCTCGTAGGGCACGTCGAGGCCAATACTTTGTGCCAGGGTCTCGATGGCTTCGACAAACTCCATGTGATCGTAATCCATCAAAAAGCCGATGGCATTACCGGATTGCTGGCAACCAAAGCAATGGAAAAACTGCTTGTTCTGACTAACCGAGAAGGAGGCCGATTTTTCGTTATGGAATGGGCAGCAGGCCCAGTATTCCGTGCCTTTTTTCTTTAACGGAACGCGGTTGTCGATGATTTCGACGATATCGACTCGGTTGAGCAGGTCGTCGATGAAACTACGTGGAACTCTGCCAGCCATGATCAGGCTAGCGGCGTCGGGTTTCGCTAAAGCAAACCTTACGCGGCATTGCGTTGCAAGGTTTCCAATAGCGAATCAAATTCTGCTGCCTTGGGTTTCACCATCCAGATTCTGCGCTTGAAGTGGTTAAAGTTTTCGAGAATATATTGCCCCCACTCGCTACCGGTTTCTTCGACGTACTCGGTGATGGCGTCATTCAGGTAGACCCGATGGCTTTCCATGCTCTGATCGAGAATACGATGGATGTCGATCAGTTCGTTATTGATGCGGTCGATAAAACTATTTTCGAGATCGAGCACATAGGCGATACCGCCCGTCATGCCTGCGCCGAAATTGACGCCAGTATTGCCAAGAATGGTAACAATGCCTCCGGTCATGTACTCGCAGCCATGATCGCCGATGCCTTCGACAATAGAGCTGGCACCCGAATTTCGAACCGCGAATCGTTCCCCGGCGAGACCTGCCGCGAGCAGCTTGCCACCCGTCGCACCGTAAAGGCAGGTATTGCCGATGATAGTAGAATCCTGCGATTTGAAGTGGCTATTGGCTGGAGGTGAAATGACCACTTTGCCGCCAGCCATACCTTTACAGACATAATCGTTGGCGTCGCCTTCGAGATACATGTGTAAACCACCGGCATTCCAGACACCGAAGCTTTGCCCCGCAGTGCCAGAGAGTTTCAGCGTGATCGGATTCTCGTCCATACCGTGGTTACCATGGATTTTAGCGATTTCACCAGAAAGTCTCGCGCCTATAGAGCGATGGATATTCTTCAGGCTATATTCGAATTCACCACCTGTACTGTTTAGGATCGAAGGCAGGCATTCGGCAACCATTTGCTCAGCCAGCTCGCCTTTATCAAATGGTGTGTTGCGTGCTTCGGTGCAATATTGCGGTAACTCCGCTGGGAGTCCACCGTCCGAGAGCAACGGTTCAAGGTTTAAATTTCGCTGACCCGGAGTATTGCCCTCGATGATTTCGAGCAGGTCGGTTCTGCCGATTAAATCTTCGAGCCTGGCTATGCCTAGTTCGGCTAGTAATTCGCGGACTTCACGTGCGACGAAGCGGAAATAGTTTTTAACTTTTTCGACATTACCGGTGAAATGCAACTCGCGCAGCACTTCATTTTGAGTAGCGACACCGGTTGCACAATTATTGAGGTGACAGATGCGCAGGTATTTGCAGCCCATGGCCACCATCGGGCCTGTGCCAAAGCCGAAACTTTCGGCACCGAGGATAGCGGCTTTAATGACATCGAGACCGGTTTTCAAGCCGCCATCGGTTTGTACGCGTACTTTGCCACGCAAACCATTTGCACGTAACACCTGGTGCGTTTCAGTAAGACCCAACTCCCAGGGCGAGCCAGCGTATTTAACCGAGGTTAGCGGGCTGGCACCGGTGCCACCGTCGTAACCGGCGATGGTGATTAAATCGGCGTAAGACTTCGCGACACCGGCGGCAATCGTGCCGACACCAGCTTCGGCCACCAGTTTGACGGACACCAGCGCGTCTGGATTCACCTGCTTAAGGTCGTAGATCAATTGCGCCAGATCTTCTATCGAATAAATATCGTGATGCGGCGGCGGTGAAATGAGCGTGACGCCGGGTTTGGAATTACGCAGGCGAGCGATTAATCCATTGACCTTGTTGCCCGGCAATTGCCCACCTTCACCGGGTTTCGCACCTTGTGCGACTTTGATCTGCAATACTTCGGCATTGACCAGATAATGCGGCGTGACGCCGAAGCGGCCGGAGGCAATTTGTTTGATTTTGGAAACTCTGTCATTACCAAAACGCGCTGGGTCTTCACCGCCTTCGCCCGAGTTGGAGCGGCCACCGAGCTGGTTCATCGCCTGGGCCAGGGTTTCGTGGGCTTCGGGCGAGAGAGCGCCCAATGACATGCCAGCGGAGTCGAATCGAATTAAGATATCTTCTAGCGGTTCCACCCGGTCAACATCGATGGCGGTTTGTGGCCTTAGCCTGAGCAGGTCTCGCAGTGCCACGGCCGGTCGGTTATTCACTACACTGGCGTAGGCTTTCCAGTCATTAAATTCGCCACTGTTCACGGCCTTCTGTAGCAGGTGAACCACATCGGGGTTGTAGGCGTGGTATTCGCCATCGTGAATGTATTTGAGCAGGCCACCCTGTTCGATACCTTTGCGCGGGTTCCAGGCAAACTTATGGATGGCTTTTTGATCGTTTTCGATATCTTCGAATGTTAACCCGTCGATGCGGCTGGTAGTACCATGGAAGCAGAGATCGACCACATCCCGATGCAGACCAACAATCTCGAATAATTGTGCGCCGCGATAACTGCTAATGGTCGAGATGCCCATTTTTGAAATGATTTTGTAGAGGCCTTTATTGATGCCACCTCGGTAATTCGACCCGGTGCCAGGGCATTCCAGATCGGCTAATTCACCGCTACGAGTCATGCCGACGATGCTGGCGTAGGCGAGGTAGGGATAAACAGCCGTCGCGCCGAACCCGATTAATACCGCCATGTGGTGCGAGTCTCGAGCGGTGCCGGTTTCGACTATGAGATTGGTATCGCAGCGTCCACCGGTATAACACAGGCGCCGATGCACGGCACCAGTGGCGAGCGAAGCGTGCACTGCTAATCTGTTTTTCGGGATGTCTTTATCGCTCAAAATTAGTAGTACGATTCCTCTACGCGAAGCTTTTTCGGCCTGATCCTGAATGTCGATGATCGCCTCTTTGAGGTTTGATTTTTCAGGGTCGTAACTGAGCGAGATGGTTTCGAATGGATAGCCTTCGTCGTGCCAGGAAAGCAGGTTGACGAATTTTTGCTCGGATAATATCGGTGAGCTGACAATTAATCGGTCGGCGTGCCGGGCTTTTTCGTTGAATAAATTGTGTTCACGACCGAAACAGGTACCCAGCGACATGACAATTTTTTCGCGCAATGGGTCTATTGGCGGATTAGTAACCTGCGCAAACTGCTGTCGAAAACTGTCGAATAGCGACCGTCGATGCGAGGATAGAACCGGTAATGGGGTATCGTCACCCATCGACCCGGTAGCTTCCTGGGAGTCCTGAGCTAGCACTTTGAGGATTTGATCGCGTTCCTCGAAACTGACCTGGAACTGTTTCTCCAGGCGAGTAAGGGTTTCTTTATCCATTGCCAAAGCGGAGAAGGGCGAGTCAACCGGATTCGTGCTCACGCGCTTGAGTCGGTCGCGTAACCACATTTCGTAAGGCTGGCGGTTTTGTAGCTGCTTATCGATATCTTCCGATAACAGTAGCTTGCTGGTTTCGGTGTCTATCGCGATCATTTCGCCGGGCTTCAAACGGCCTTTGGCAATGACGTCTTCGGGCTTGTAGTCCCATACGCCAATCTCAGAACCGAGGGTAATGTGACGATCTTTGGTCATGACCCAGCGGGCAGGGCGCAATCCATTACGATCCATCACGCAGCAGGCGTATCGGCCTTCGGTTAATACGATTCCGGCGGGGCCATCCCAGGGCTCCATGTGCATCGAGTTGTATTCATAAAATGCCTGTAACGCCGGATCCATGTTGTCGACGTTTTGCCAGGCCGGTGGAATCAGCAGGCGAATCGCGCGGAATATGTCCATGCCACCCGAGAGCAGGAAGTCGAGCATGTTGTCCATCGAACTGGAATCGGAACCCGACATATTCACCAGTGGTTGAATAGATTCTATATCGGGCAATAATTCTGATTTGAATTTGTAGGCACGAGCATTGGCCCAGTTGCGGTTGCCTTGAATAGTATTGATTTCACCATTGTGGGCCAGGTAACGAAACGGCTGCGCGAGCTTCCATTGCGGCCATGTGTTGGTGGAAAAGCGCTGGTGGAAGACACAGATGGCCGATTCCATCGATTCGTCCTTGAGATCCTGATAAAATACTGGCAGGTTTTCAGGCATGATTAATCCTTTATAGGAAAGAACCTCAGAGGACATGCTCGAAATATAGTAGTAATCGTTGATGCGGGTGTTTTCCAGGGCTTCATGAGCGTGACCTGCCGCACGACGCGCGAGATATAACGAACGATTAAATTCTGCGGTGCTAATCGAATCCGGTGCATTGATATAGGCATGGTAAATGGTCGGTAGCGATTTAAGTGCTTCCTCACCGCAAGCTGAAGGGTCTACCGGTACATCGCGCCACCCAGCAAATTCCAGCCCCTGGCTGGTGATTGTATCTTCGATAATAGATTTCGAGATCTCGGTTTCGTCGGCGTGCGGAGAAACAAAAACCAGAGCAACGGCGTATTGCTCGGCGCAGCTTATGCCGATTTCATCTGCTTTGGCGCGTAAAAAAGAGTCGGGTTTTTTAAGCAGTAAGCCACAGCCGTCACCGGATTTACCATCGGCTGCAACAGCGCCTCGGTGGGTCAGGCGAGCCAGTGCTGCGATTGAAGTATTGATTAGCCAATGGCTGGGCTTATCGTCGATATTGGCTATCAAGCCAAAACCACAGCTGTCTTTTTCAAAATTCGGTCGGTAAAGGCCCTTCAATTTTGTGCTATTGCTCATTAGTTGATACCGGAGCCGATCTTCTGGTGATGAAATCGGCTATAAAATAAGAATTTAGTGGTGAAACATCGACTTCTCTTCGCCTAAAGGGTCGAGTCTAAGTGTCCCACACTGGACTGCCTATGCCTGACGCGCACAAAAGGACGAATATTATACCCGTGCTCGCCAACCGAGTTCAACGTTTAGCATTTGGATAAGGTTTGAATAAGTAGCTCAGGATCGTACTCAGAGGTAACAATGGCTTTGCCCAGGGCCTCTAAAAGAACAAATTTAATCGTGCCATTTACGGTCTTTTTATCAATGGCCATCGCATCCATGTATTGTTCGATGCTCATATCCGGTGGCGAACTAACCGGTAGGGAGCATTTATCGAGTAATGATATGCAACGATGCTTGACACTCTCGTCTATCCAGCCCTGGCGTAGCGATAAATCGGTCGCCATGACCATGCCGGTGGCAACCGCTTCACCGTGTAGCCAGTTGCCATAGCCCATGGTGGCTTCAATGGCATGACCGAAGGTATGGCCAAGATTTAATATGGCTCGAATGCCGGACTCACGTTCGTCCTGTTCAACGATTTTAGCCTTGGTTCGGCAGGAGACCAGAATCGCCTCGGCTAGTAAGTCATTATCTTTTTCCATCAGCCCGGTAATATTTTGCTCCAGCCAGTCGAAAAATGAGGCGTCGTGAATTAGTCCGTACTTAATGACTTCTGCGAGACCTGCGCTAAGTTCTCTGTCGGGGAGAGTGCTCAATGTGGCAGTATCGGCAATAACACACTGCGGCTGATAAAAAGCGCCAACCATGTTCTTTCCCAACGGGTGATTAACGCCGGTTTTACCACCCACCGACGAATCTACCTGTGAAAGCAGAGTGGTCGGTATCTGTATGAAGTGAACGCCGCGCTGGTAGATGCTTGCAGCAAACCCTGCGATATCCCCGACTACGCCGCCGCCAAGGGCGATAACGGTAGTTTGTCGGTCGTGCCGTTGTGTGAGTAGAGTTTCAATGATGGCCATGACTGAATCAATGGTTTTAAACTGTTCCCCGTCATCCAGGGCGATTGTATTGATGCGAATGTTTGCGGCGTTTAGCGTGTTCTCTATGGTCTTAAGATAAAGCGGTGCCACTGTGGTATTAGTGACGATTAAGGCTGAGTGTCCGCGGATATGATTAGTCAGTAATTCAGGTTGATTTAGTAACCCAGTGCCGATGTAAATCGGGTAGCTTCGATCCCCTAGATCGACATTTAGTGTGTGATTTGACGCCATTGTTTAAAGCAAATTTTCCGGTAGTAGTTTGATAATATCAGCTGCCAACTTACGTGCCTGGCGACGGTCGGTTTTAACCGCCTGATCAGCCAGTTCCAGGTATATTGGGCGACGTTCTTCGAGCAGGGTTTCCAGTCGCTCTCGTGGATTTTCAGTTTGCAGTAGTGGTCTTTTCTTATCGCGACTTAGTCGTTGCATTTGCTGGTTAACCGAAGTATCGAGAAAAATGATATAACCCTTAGAGCGGAGCAGTGCCTGGTTTTCTGCACGCATAATCGAGCCGCCACCGGTGGCGATTACTCGATTTTCCTGATTAAGCAATTCGCTCAAAGCATTCGATTCGCGGTCTCGAAAACCCTGCTCGCCTTCTATATCGAATATCCGGGCGATGTCCACTCCGGTTTTATCTTCGATGTAATGGTCGCTATCCTGGAATTCTCGATTCAGTTTTTTTGCCATGATATTGCCGATGGTGGACTTTCCCGACCCCATTGGACCTATCAGAATAATATTTCTACTGCTCATGCCCGTATGATACAAGAAACTGCAAGGGTAAGAAGAGGATATGCCATTTAGCCGCGCAAAAAAAAGGCAGCCAATGGCTGCCTTTTTGTATAGTGATAGTAGTACTTAACGCGTATCCAGATTAGCGCCTTGCAAAATTTTAGGCGTAACAAAGATCAAAAGCTCGGAGCGGTCATCTATCGTACTCGTCGATTTGAACAGGTTGCCGATAATAGGAATGTCGCTAAAGAAGGGAACACGAGTTACCTGCGTGGATTGAATGGTTTCGTAAATACCACCTAGCACCACCGTTTGACCGTTGTCGACCAGCAACTGCGATTGTACATTTCGCGTATCGATACTCGGTGCGGACAGACCACCCTGGAAACTGACCGTCTCGCCTACCGAGTCCTTGTGTACATTCAGATCCATGATGACACGATCATCGGGCGTGATTTGTGGTGTTACTTCCAGCGATAGTACGGCTTTCCTGAATTTAAGTGTTGCGGTGCCATCGTCGAGTGACAAATAGGGGATTTCTACACCCTCCTCGATTTTTGCGGTATGCGAGTCGGCAGTTATTACGCGAGGGCTCGAGACCACTTCGCCACGACCTTCAATTTGTGCGGCGGAGAGTTCCATTTCCAGTAGCGTACCCAATGGTAACTTGGCGAGAGCAAGTGCGAACGAACCAGCCGGATTTAGTACCGGCATATTGACGTTTAACCCATCCAGTGCGTTAAAGGTATCGTCATTTGCCAGGCTAGTAACTCCGTCCAGGGTTCCTGACGCTATAGCTGTGCTGCCATCTTCTTGTAAACCCTGTGAGTCGCGACTTACCCCGAATCGCACACCGAGTTCCTTACTGAAATCGTCGTTAGCGATTACGACTCTAGATTCAATCAAGACCTGTCGGATCGGAACATCTAACTCGGCCAGAAGCTGACGAACATTGACCAAACTGAGATTGGTATCTTTGACGAGCAGGGTGTTTGTACGTACATCGACACTAACCGCACCTCGGACCGAAAGAATGGAGTTTTCTTCCTGCTTAAGCAAGTCTGCCATGTCCTGGGCTTTTGCGTAATTAACCTTGATAAATTCGGTTCGTAGTCTTTCCAGTTCTTCAACCTGTTTGCGCGACTCGAGTTCAAGCTTTTCTCTGGCAGCAATTTCGTCGGTTGGAGCTATGAGGATTACATTACCGGCTCGTCGCTGAGCCAGCCCTTTGGTTTTTAGAATAATGTCCATGGCCTGATCCCAGGGCACATTCTTTAATCGCAGGGTAAGATTACCCTCGACAGAGTCACTGACGACCAGGTTCAAGCCCGTAAAGTCGGCTAGTAACTGGAGTACCGAGCGGACTTCGATGTCCTGAAAGTTAAGAGAAAGCCTTTCGCCGGTGTAGCCGAATTTGGTTTTCTTCCGCTCTTCTATTTCTTCCTTAGTGATAGGCGCTACTTCGATCGTATAGGTCTGATCAGTCTGATAAGCCAGATGGTCGAAATCACCAGCTGACCGGATGCTCATGCGTATATTCGAGCCATCCTGAATAGCATCTATATAGCTGATGGGCGTCGCAAAATCGCCGACATCCATTCGACGTTGTAACTCGTCCGGTAGCTCTGCTCCAATAAACTCGACGTTAACCACATTGTTTTCGCGCCAGACATCGGTACTGATTGAAGTGCTGGTTAAATCGATGATAATTCGACCTTCACCATTGGTGCCGCGCTTGAAATCGATATTAGTAATGCCTTTAGCTATGCCAGGCAAAGTGGTGATGATCGAAGTTGTACCGGCATCGGCCGTAGCGGTAAAGGACGCCGCGACAGTTTCTCCGGCAGAGCCTGCTAGTGTCATGGTCATCTGATTGCCGCTGACGCTAGTCACAAAGTCGGTTTTTTGCGTTAAATTCAATACTACGCGGGTACGGTCTTTTGATGACGCGGAAATGATGTTCTGAATGTTGCCAATACCGACCTGAAAGTTGCGTTGTTGCAATTTGTTTGCCGTGTTAGCGAAATCGAGAGCAATACGTGCGGGCTCATCGATGGTGAAAGTACGTGGCTCAGTAGCGGGCTCGTTAAAAGTAAAGACTAACTGTACCGAGTTCCCGGTCATTACCGAGTAATCAAGGCCGATTAGTTCTCTGGCCAGAGCGTTACCGGGTATGAAGCTAAGCAGACAAAGCCCGGTTAACGAGAATTTGAAAAATCGACTTATCATAGTTATTTGTTTGATTAAATTCATTGGTAAACCCTCTCGCTATTGAATCAGCGCTACGGCTGATGAGCGTTCGATAAAATTGCCTAGCCCATCCGGGACAATTTCGGTTAATTCAATTATCTCGTCACTAACGGAAATAATGCGACCATGGTTTTGCCCCATATAATTACCTTCGAGGACACGGTGAATGGTATTATCCGGGGCAAATATCAGCCCCCATTTGATGTCATCTTTGGTAACAGTGCCTTTCAGTCGCAAAGTATCCAGAGGGAAGTCTTCGAGTGGCTCCCTGACTCTATCGATATCGGGACGGAGGCCGCTGGCCGCGAGCGCTATCTCCTCGGGGTTTTCTTCGGGACGACGGAAGTCTACCAATTTGAATGGATCGCGCAGGTCATGCGAGGTGTATTCGAAGTTCTGGTAAGGTTGGAATTCAGGAATTGGCTCGATTCGCCCCGGTGGCTGGCTTTTAATCTGTTGAACAAACCGTTGTAAATCACCAAGCCCTTCACTACAACCCGCTAGTACCACTGGCGCAGCTATAATGATTGATAGTCGAATATACCGGTTTAGCCCCATCATTGGTCATCCTCCTGGAGATAACGATAGGTCTTTGCAATGGCCGTCATTTTCAATCTACCGGAGGAGTTGCCTTCTACTTTAGCGTCTTTTGAGGCTGGTTCCAGCTTCATTTCGCTGATGGTAACGATTCGTGGTAGTGCCGCAATTCCGCTAATAAAAGTGGCGAGTTGATGGTAAGACCCGGAAACTTCGAGGCCGATAGGGAGTTCGGCATAAAACCCTTTCTTTTCTTCAGCACTGGGCTTGAACTTTTTCATTTCCAGTCCGCTCGCGAGACCAGTTTGTGAGACATCGACAAGCAATGATTCGACATCGGTTTTTTCGGGTAATTGCCGTAGTAAAGCACCGAATGATGCACGCATTTCTGCCAGTTGTTCTTTGTATAATTCAAGCTTGGCAGCCTGACCGGCTTTCACTTTAAACTCATTTTTTAATTCGATCTCTTTCTTTTCGTGCGTTTCAAGCACTTGAAGTTGATTAAGCGTATCGAAGTAAATACCGGCGCCAATGATTATCACAAAAATGGTGACAAATACACCAAATTTAATGGACATCGGTGCGTTGCCGACATTATCGGGTTCCAGGTGATACTGAATTTCTTCAAAATTCATTATTGAAGCCCTCCATCTTCCTTATCGTCTTCTTCGGTAGCATTAGGCGAAGTTTGTTTGACTGTTAGGGTGAAAGTGCTAATCCGGGTTACTTTTTTGTCTTCAATTTCTATAACGGTCAGATTAGGATCCTTCAACCATTCGGAGTTACTCAGATTACGCATATAGGTCGATACACGGGCATTCGATTCAGCCAGGCCATTCATGACCAGATTCCCACCCGTTTGCGTGAGTTTTTCGAGATATACGCCGTTGGGTACGGTACCGACGATCTCGGTAAACAAATGAACGATAGAAGGCCGGCTGGTTTGCAGATCCTGAATGATTTCCATACGTTCCAGTAGATTTCGGCGAACCTTGCGTAAATCTCTAATTTCGGCAATTTCCGCATCTAATTTTTTGATCTCGGCCGAAACAAATTTATTTCGAGATAGCTGGTAATCGATTTTACCACCCATCTGAATATGAATTAGACCGACGATAGCAGCGGCTAATATCATGGTCGACACCAGCATGAAGAGGAATTGCTTTTGCTGCTCCTGTCGCTTTTCCGCGCGCCAGGGTAGTAGATTTATTGTTGTTGTCATTCGTATTCCGCTCCTCGAATCGCTAATCCGGCAGCTATCAGGAATGAAGGTGCATCCGTTTCCAGATTGGCTTTGTTGACCTTGCTGGAAGCGGACATGTCTGCGAAAGGATTAGCAATCGTAGTGGGCACACCAATATGCGATTCTGTTAGTTCTGCCAGATCGGGCAGACAGGCTGTACCACCCGCCAACACAAGGTGGTCGATATCACCGATATCACCGCCTGCAGAATAGAAAAATTGTAAAAAACGGCTGACCTGCTGCGCAGTGGTTTCCTTGAATGGGTTGAGCACTTCGGGTTCATAGTTATCCGGCAAGCCACCCTGGCGTTTCGCTAGTCCGGCCTCATCGTATGACAAACCATAGCGGCGCATAATTTCCTCAGTTAATTGTTTGCCACCAAAATTTTGCTCGCGTGTATAAACCAGATTATGGTCGTTGATGACGCTAAGGCAGGTCATGGTTGCCCCGATATCGATAATGGCGATGGTTTTACCCATGCCTTCATCTGGCATTTGGGGTGCCATGACCGAAAACGCCGTTTCAATCGTATAGGCTTCTATATCGACAATTTTCGCGGTTAAGCCGGCTAGTTCAATGGCAGCGACTCGGTCGTCAACATTTTCACTACGACAGGCCGCTAGTAGTACGTCTACTGTTTCGGGATTATTTTCAGTGACGCCTGTTACCTGAAAGTCGAGTGCTACTTCTTCCAGGGGATACGGGATATACTGGTCAGCTTCGAGTTGTATCTGGCCTTCCATTTCGTCATCCGAGAGGTTGGCCGGCATGGTAATTTTTTTGGTAATTACCGACGACCCGGCAACTGCAATAGCGACATTTTTGGATTTAATTTTTGACTTGATCAGCGCACGCTTTACACTCTCGCCCACTGATTCGATTTCTGCGATGTTTTTTTCGACAATAGCATTGGCAGGCAGCGGTTCTACCGCGATGCCTTCGATACGGTAACTGGAGCCGGTTTTGCTTAGTTCCATCATCTTTACAGATGTTGAACTAATATCTATTCCGATAAGCGGCGGTTTTTTGCGTGATAAAAACACCGGTATCCCTCGTGTGGTCTGTGTTGGTTAATTCTAATGATAAACTACATTAACATCTAGTCGTAAGTATATAAAATGTTAAATTATTCTATTAATACCTCGAAGAGTCTAGTTCAAGTAATTACACTTGTCGATACTTTTTCATGTAATTCTTTATAAATACTGTCTAACTTTATGATAAAACTCGTAAAAATACTATCCTGGCTGTTCGTTACAGGGTCAATGGTGCTAATCGCTGGCATATTTTATATCTACACCGTATTGGTTCCTGAGCTGCCTTCGATCGAGAATTTGGAGTATGCTCAACTACAGGTTCCACTGCGTGTCTACGATAGAAATGAGGTCTTGCTAGCCGAATATGGCGAGCGTCGGCGTGTCCCGGTTTCATTTGAGGATATTCCGCCTCACTTGATAGAGGCGTTTGTATCGGCCGAGGATGATCAATATTGGCAACACGTCGGTGTAGATCCGATGGCATTGGTTGCAGCAGCGTATGAATTGATAACAACGGGCAATAAGACTCGTGGCGGTAGTACTATCACGATGCAGGTGGCGCGTAATTTCTTTCTCAGTTCGGAACAAACCTATTCTCGAAAGCTGAATGAAATTTTACTGGCGTTAAAAATAGAAGGTGGGCTGAGTAAGGAAAAAATTCTCGAACTTTATTTGAATAAAATATACATGGGTAAGCGAGCCTACGGTATCGTCGCGGCGGCACAGGTCTATTATAACAAATCGCTGCTGGACTTAACTCTGGCACAGACGGCGATGATCGCTGGGTTGCCAAAAGCACCCTCTAAGTACAACCCGATCAGAAATCCGGAGCGCGCTCTGATCCGTCGAAACCATATTTTAGGCCGTATGCGATTTCTCGACTATATCGACGATGAGCAGTTTGACCTAGCCAGGGTCGAACCTGTCACTGCCGAGTTACATGTAACCGAGAAGATTGCCGATGCCCAATACGTTACTGAAATGGTTCGTGCGCAGTTATTTGAAGAGTACGGTGATGAAGCCTATAAGATGGGACTTAAGGCGTATACGACAATCGATGGAAATTTACAGGCGGTTGCCAACCGGGCGCTGAGGCAGACGTTACTGGATTATTACCGCCGCCATGGTTATCGAGGTGCGATTAAATCGATTGATTTATCGGTACTTGAAGAAGACCCTTTCGATGCGGAACTGGTGAGCGAAGCTCGGGTAGGAAATTTACAGCAGGCAGTGGTTACCGAGATTATCGAAGCTAACGAAAATATCGAATCGACAGAGGCATCCGAAACGCCTGAAGTTACTAAAGCTGTCGCGAAGGCATTAATTGCCGATTATAAAACCATTGAGATACCCTTTGAAAATGGGCTGGACTGGGCGGCTAAATTCGAGGATGTTAACCATAAGGGTAAAGACCCTGTGCTGGTCTCGGATGTGTTGAAGGTTGGTGATGTAATTTGGGTCGAGCAAAGGAATGCCGATCTCTGGTTGCTGGCCGACGTACCCAAAGTGGAAGGCGCTATGGCGTCGATTGACTCGTCGAATGGTGCGATAAGGGCCCTGGTCGGAGGGTTTGATTTTTTCCGGAATAAGTTTAATCGTGCCATTCAGGCGCGCCGACAGCCGGGTTCAAACTTTAAACCATTTATTTATTCAGCCGCACTCGATAAAGGTTTTACCGCAGCCAGTATCATTAACGATGCGCCTGTTGTATTCGATGACGATTCACTCGAAGCTACCTGGCGGCCTGAGAATTATTCTGGCAAGTTCTATGGCCCGACCCGATTAAGAGAAGCGTTAGTAAAGTCGAGAAATTTGGTGTCCATCCGTATTTTGCAGTCTATTGGGATTCGTGGAGCAACTAAGTACGCGCAGCGCTTTGGTTTTGAGAAAGTTCACATGCCTTACGATTTATCGCTGGCATTGGGTAGCGGTACTTTCGCCCCGATTGAAATAGCGCGAGGTTATTCGGTATTTTCCAACGGTGGTTATTTAGTCGATCCTTTTTTTCTGCAAAGGGTAGTAGCAGGTAATGGTAATGTTGTTTTTCGTCATAATCCCCGGGTGGTTTGTCAGAGCTGTGACGAGGGTGAAGTAGCCGATACGGCAGATGACGAGGCTACTACTATCGCTGTCGTGCTTGAAGTGCCGGAGGTGGCCGCAGTAATCGAGCCTTTACTCGAAACGACGGAAGAAACTATCACCGAAGAAGGGGGCACGGAAAAAGTCGATGAAGTTGTTGAAATCGATCTGGCGGATGAAATCTTACCGGTGCTATACGCCCCTCGAGTTATATCCAGGCAAAATGCCTTTATCATGCGTTCGATGATGCGCGAAGTCGTTAGTCGGGGTACGGCAGTTCGAGCTAAAGCACTGGGACGAAGCGATATTGGTGGAAAAACCGGCACCACTAACGATCAGGTTGATGCCTGGTTTAGTGGATTTAACAATCAAATAGTGACTAGCAGCTGGGTTGGGTTCGATAACCAGCAAACCTTGGGTCGCCGCGAGACTGGTGGACGGGCCGCTTTACCGATGTGGGTAAAATATATGCGAGTGGCGCTAGACGGCATGCCTGAGACCATTGAAGATCAGCCAGAGGGCCTGGTTACCGTTCGCATCGATTCCGATACGGGAAAGCGTGCAACGCTTGATTCGGTGAATAGCCGGTTTGAAATATTCCGAGCTGAAAATGCACCCGCCGAAATACGTGTGGCCAGTTCGACTGGTAATGGTGAAGTGCTTGGTGGGGTTATCGAAAATACGGCCGAAACCGAAGAAGAAATTGTAGAAGATATCTTCTAGGTTTAAATAGCTAGCTTTGGTCTGTTGCTCGAATCTCTCGACCAAATTTATGAACACTATCGACCACCACAGCCAGATGATCGGGGTTCACCGAAGGGTGGATGCCGTGACCAAGATTGAAAACGTGGCCATTGTGATCTCCGAAATCAGTCATTATTTTTTTCACGGCATCGGTGATAGTATCTGGTGAAGCGTATAGCGTACAGGGATCGAGATTGCCCTGTAGAGCGACTTTATGTCCTACCCGCCGCCGAGCTTCGTCTATATTAATTGTCCAGTCGAGACCTATAGCATCGCAGCCTGTATCGGCGGTTGCTTCAATCCACTGTGCGCCGCCTTTGGTAAATAGAGTCACCGGAATAGTTTCACCATCGTGGTTACGCTTTAACTGAGAAACAATTTGCTGCATATAGTCGAGCGAGAATCTGTGATAAGTCTCTGGCGTCAACACGCCGCCCCAGGTATCGAAAATCATCACTGCCTGAGCACCGGCTTCGATCTGCGCGTTTAAATAGGTGACGACGGACTGCGCCACGGTGTCGAGAATTTTGTGTAGTGCTTGGGGGTTGTCGTAAAGCATGCCTTTGACGTATCGATAATCTTTTGAACTACCGCCCTCAACCATATAAGTCGCCAGCGTCCAGGGACTGCCGCTGAAGCCGATGAGAGGAACTTTGCCGTTGAGCTCTCGGCGAATCAGGCTCACCGCGTCGGTAACATAACGCAAACTTTCGGACGGGTCGGGGACAAATAATTTGTCGATGTCACTTTGATTGCGTAGCGGGCGTTCGAATTTTGGGCCTTCACCTTCGCTAAAATATAAACCCAGTCCCATCGCATCCGGGATCGTCAGAATGTCGGAAAATAGTATGGCCGCATCAAGATCAAATCGAAGCAGTGGCTGCAGGGTGACTTCGCAGGCAAGATCGGGATTTTTACAAAGATCGAGAAAGCTTCCTGCCTGTTGGCGAATTTCGCGATATTCAGGTAAATAACGGCCGGCCTGACGCATGATCCAGACGGGTGTCGTATCGGTTGGTTGCCGAAGTAGCGCTTTAATCAGTCGGTCATTTTGTAGCGGTGCAAAGCCCAAGGTTTATACCTCCAGGTATTCGAGTATGCCTTCTGCAGCTTTACGGCCTTCGTAAATCGCAGTGACGACCAGGTCTGATCCGCGTACCATGTCGCCGCCGGCAAACACTTTTTTATTGCTGGTTTGAAAAGGGAACTCGGACTTTTCCGGGGCAATAACTCTGCCGGATTCGTCGGTATCGATACTATGCTGCGATAGCCATGTGTCTGGGCTGGGTCGAAATCCGAAGGCGATGACAACGACGTCTGCAGGCAATATTTCTTCGGAGTCGGAGATTATTTCGGGCCGTTGGCGGCCCTGTTCGTCGGCTTCGCCGAGCTGAGTCGAAACCAGTTTGATACCGTTAACTGAGTTATTACCGAGAATTTCGAGCGGCTGACGGTTGAATAGAAACTCGATGCCTTCTTCTTTGGCGTTGGAGACTTCGCGCTTCGATCCTGGCATATTGGCTTCATCGCGACGATAGACGCAGGTCACTGATTTGGCGTTTTGTCGAATCGCGGTGCGAACACAGTCCATGGCGGTGTCACCACCGCCGAGCACGACCACATTTTTATCGGCAAAATCGACGAACTCGGGTTTGTCCTTCGTATCAAAATCGATTTCGTGATGAATGTTGGATACCAGGTAAGGTAGCGCTTCGTGTACGCCATTCTTGTCCTCACCGGGAAACCCGCCTTTCATATAAGTATAGGTACCGGTGCCGAGGAATACCGAATCATAGTCGGCCATCAGTTGCTCGAAGCAAATATCTTTGCCGACATCGGTGTTCAGGCGAAACTCAATGCCCATGTCTTCGAACATCTTACGGCGTCGCGTGATAACGTCTTTTTCCAGTTTAAAAGGTGGAATGCCAAAGGTTAGCAAGCCGCCGATTTCGGCATAGCGGTCGAATACCACGGCTTTCACGCCGTTTCGGGTGAGTACGTCGGCGCAGGCGATGCCTGCAGGCCCGGCACCGACGATGGCAGCGTTTTTACCGGTTTCGGTAACGCCGGATAAATCGGGCGACCAGCCCGCTTCGATGGCGGTATCGGTAATATATTTCTCAACGGCACCAATGGTGACCGCGCCAAAGCCGGTATTTAGCGTACAGGCACCTTCGCAGAGTCGGTCCTGAGGGCAGACGCGCCCGCAGACTTCGGGCAGGCTATTGGTTTTGTGCGACATTTCGACGGCTTCGATGAGATTGCCATCGGCGATCAACCTGAGCCAGTTAGGAATGTAATTGTGAACCGGGCATTTCCATTCGCAATAAGGATTACCACATTCGAGGCATCGGTCAGCCTGAATTGCGGCCTGTTGTTGCCCGTAAGAGGAATAAATTTCGTCGAATTCCTTGACCCGACTGGGTGCAGATATTTTTTCGGGGTCGGTACGTTGTACTTCCAGGAACTGGAATACGTTAGACATCAGCCAATACCATCAAGCTGAAGCGAGTCTGGATTTAATCAGTTGACTTACTTTTCCCATGTCGGCGCGACCCTGGAGCTTAGGCTTGAGTATTCCCATGACCTTGCCCATTTCTTTAATCGAACTTGCGCCGGTAGTGTTGATAGCATCATCTATGAGCGTTTCGATTTCGGCTTCGGAGAGTGCTTCAGGTAAATATTCCTGAATGATTTCGAGCTCGGCTACTTCGATCTTGATCAGATCGTCGCGACCTGCAGTGGTGAACTGGGAAATCGATTCACGGCGTTGCTTCGACATTTTGTCGAGAACTGCAACGACGCGGGCATCATCAAGATCGATTCTTTCGTCGACCTCGATTTGCTTGATAGCGGCTAGCATGTTTCTGATCACCAACAGTCTGGCTTTGGCGCCGCTTTTCATCGACGACTTCATGTCAGACAGAAGTTGGGTTTTTAGTGCGCTATCTGGCATCAGATAATGCTTTAGTACATGCGACGGCGAGTACCGAAATCTTTGGAGATACGCTTGAAGTTACGCTTTACGGCAGCGGCAGATTTACGCTTGCGAACCGCAGTTGGCTTTTCGTAGTGCTGACGGCGACGTGTTTCGGTGAGAACGCCCGCTTTTTCACAAGATCTTTTGAATCGACGCAGTGCGAAGTCAAACGGTTCGTTGTCCTTTACCTTAACTGATGGCATATTAAAAATAATCCGGATTCGTTAAATTACTGGCACCAGCACTGCTGGCCCGCTTTTTGAGCCGGACAATTATAAGGAGGCGGTATTAAATATCAATCGCCATTCGTCAAATAAGTCAGGAAAAACGCGAATTTATGAAGGTTTTAGGTCTGGAAAGCTCCTGTGATGAGACAGGTATCGCAATATTTGATACTGAGAGCAATAAAATATGGCAACGGCTCTACTCGCAAATAGAGCGGCATCAGGAATACGGCGGCGTTGTGCCGGAACTGGCCTCACGGGATCACGTCGTCAAGGCGGCACCGATGATTGAGGATATTTTGCGAGAATGGGGCGATATCGATTCAATCGATGCAATCGCTTATACCCGTGGTCCCGGGTTAATTGGGGCTCTCATGGTGGGTGCTAGCATCGCGCGCGGAATTGGCTGGGCGCTCGATAAGCCAGTACTCGGAGTGCACCACATGGAAGGCCATTTACTGGCCCCGATGCTCGGCGATGAGCATCCCGAATATCCTTTTGTGGCGCTATTGGTTTCTGGTGGTCATACCATGCTGGTGGATGTGCAGGCAATTGGCAAATACCGCATTTTGGGTGAGTCGCTCGATGATGCGGTCGGAGAAGCTTTCGATAAAACGGCAAAATTGCTGGGCTTGCCATATCCGGGTGGGCCGCATTTGGCGGCGTTGGCTGATCAGACTTCGCAGAGCCAATTCAAGTTTCCAAGGCCGATGACGAATCGACCCGGCCTCGAATTTAGCTTTAGCGGTTTGAAAACCGCCGCGCTCAATATCATCCAGCAGTATAATCCGCTAGACGATTCGCTACGTGCCGAAATAGCGTATGCTTTTCAACATGCCGTCGTCGATACGCTGCGTATCAAATGCGGTCGCGCGCTTGAACAAACCGGTTACTCACGGCTGGTAGTTGCGGGTGGTGTTGGCGCTAATCGGCGTTTGCGAGCTGTGCTGACTGAGGTTCTTGAACAAAGGGATGGTAGAGTTTATTTCCCGGCCATCGAGTATTGTACCGATAATGGTGCAATGATTGCTTATGCTGGCGCATTACGACTTAATGCCGGGCAGGCTGACGAGGGTGTGTTCGATGTGTTGCCTCGCTGGTCGCTGGAAAGCCTGCCTCCTATTCAGCCCCCTATTTAGTCCGGGATTTAGCCTTCGGTGCCCTGAATCAGGCGCTGTATATTTCCGCGATGACGCCATATTAATATGGCCGACATGGCGGCGAATATTAACGTGGTGGAAACGGTGTCTTCCAGCCAGAAAATCAACAAAGGCAGGGTGGCAAAGGCAATAATGGCCGCCAACGAAGATATCTTGAAAACCTTGGCAAATAGCAGCCAGATTGCAATGATGATCGACCCGATTATCCAGTTAAAACCGACACTTACGGCTATTGCGGTGGCGACGCCTTTGCCGCCTTTGAAGCGGAAGAAAATTGGATAACAGTGCCCGAGAAAGGCGCAAAAACCGGTTGCGGCAATGAGCAGTCTGTCGTCGGTTACAGTCATAGCGATGAGTACCGGAATCAGACCCTTCAGGCAATCGCCGACCAGGGTGAGAAAAGCGGCTTTTTTCCCCGCTATTCGCAACACATTGGTGGCCCCTGGATTGTTCGAGCCTTCGCTTCTAGGGTCGGGAAAGCCCAGGATTTTGCTGAGAATGATTGCCGACGACAAGGAACCCAGCAAGTAAGCCAGTAAGGGTAAACCGATGGTTTCAAGGTAGGTGATCGACACGTCGGATGATTATTTGAATTTGTGGTGAAGTCACGGCACTCTATCAGAAAGTGAAAACATTGGCAGCAAGCGATCTATGAATAAACAGGCGTTATCGATAACCCAAAGTGGTCGCGGCGAGCCCATCATTCTATTACACGGCTGGGGTATGAACGCTTCGGTGTTCGAACCTTTGCGGGTCGAACTGGCGCGCAATAATACGGTTTTTTGTGTCGATCTGCCGGGTTATGGCTTGAGCCAATGGGATGCCGATTTATCGTTTGAGGATCAGGTGGCGTTGATTGCGGCGAATTTGCCTGCTGGCAAATTACTGGGCTGGTCAATGGGTGGGTTGTACGCTGCGGAACTGGCGCAACAATATCCGGGTCAGTTTAGTCAATTGACACTGGTTTGCTGTAACCCCTGTTTTGTGCGCCGGTCAGACTGGGATTCTGCCGTTGATGAGGCTGTGTTCGATGCTTTTGGTGAAGATTTAAGTCGGGGCTGGAAATCAACCGTAAAGCGATTTTTATCATTACAAATGCACGGGAATGATAAGGCCCGACAACTCATCCGTGAGTTGATGACCCGGTTGGAAGCCGCTGGTGAGCCAGATGCCGAGGCCTTGCTGTTTGGGCTGGAATTGTTGAAACAAAAAGATAACCGTTCTTTGTTGGCAGATCTCGATTTGCCCGTAAAAATGATACTCGGTGGCCGTGATGTCCTTGTACCTCATAATTTGGCAAAAGAAATCGTTCATATTAATCCGCAGATTCAGGTAGAATCCCTCGCCACCGCCGCTCATGCTCCATTTTTATCGCATACGGGTCAGTTTTTGACGATGCTTTAGGGCTCTCGTTTTTCCCTTAAACGTACTATAAGGTTCCTTAGTTGGATTTACTCAATCTACCGCGCTTAGACAAGTCTTCTGTGAAGAAGACCTTTAATCGTGCTGCTAAAAGCTATAATAAAGCGGCTATCTTGCAAGAAGAGGTATTGCAGCGGTTGTTGCAACGGTTGCAGTATATTCGCCATAATCCAGAAAACATTATCGATATCGGTTGCGGTACTGGTAAGGCGATTAATGGCCTGCGCGAGCATTATTCGCGGAGTAAAATTATCAGTATGGATATGGCGTTTTCGATGCTTGAGGAAACCCGTAAGAAATATGGGTTGCTGCGTAGGAAGCGGTTAGTGAATGCCGATATGGAGTGCATGCCATTTGCTGATGAAAGCTTTGATTTGCTGTTTTCCAGTCTGGCTTTGCAATGGGCGAACGATTTACCCGCTACGTTGATTGACCTGGCGAGGATAGGTCGACAGGACGGATTGCTGATGTTTGCGACATTCGGGCCATCGACTTTATCCGAGTTGCGTGATAGCTGGTTCGAAGTAGATCAGAAACCACACGTACATCAGTTTGTTGATATGCACGATATTGGCGATGCATTAATGGCCGCCGGATTTTCGCAGCCGGTAGTCGATTCAGAGACAATCCGACTGGAATACGATGGTTTTCGTCAGGTACTCGATGATCTAAGAGATATCGGCGCGAGCAATGCGGATAGAAATCGTAGCCGGGGTTTGATGACCCCCGCCAAACTTAGATTACTGGAAGATAAATATCGAGAGCACGGCTTTGAAAGCGGCAAATATATTGCCAGTTACGAAGTAGTGTACGGTCACGCCTGGATAGCCAAATGAGCTATCAGCAACGGGATTACGGTGCCGGAGGCATAAGCCCGTGCGGCTGTATCCAGCCGAATAAAAAGGAGACCACCAATAACACGAATAAGGCTATCGATAACGCTATTCGAATGGTCAGGAATTTAGCGGTGCGACTTTCTGAGCTTTTGTCTTTGATCAGGCTGAACATACCAGCACCCAGGCTTAACAGAATGAGTACGAGTAAGATAAGGATGATGAGTTTGATAATCATTTTGATAATTAAGATGCTGGAATCAGATATTTTACTCGATGTTCAGCAAGGCGCGATATGATTATTTTTAACCGTAAATTTAAGCCGTCGTGGTTGATGCTGTCAATAACACTGTTAGCCGTTACTTTGTTCGCCTTGCTTGGCCTGTGGCAGTTCGAAAGGGCGGAATTCAAACAGACTATTCAACAAAAATATGAAAGCCGTCTGGCATCTGAATATGTACCATTTGGGATGACTGAGAACTGGCCTGATATTGAATATCAAAAAGTGATTTTGCAGGGGGAGTTGGATACGATGCGGACTTTGTTACTCGATAATCAATTGTACAAGGGGCAAGCGGGTTACCATGTGATATCACCCTTTAGATTATCTACTGGTGGCGTGATTCTGGTGAATAGAGGTTGGGTAGGCGCAGGTACTTCGAGACAGGATTTACCGGCTATACAAATACCGGTAAATCTGGACAGAGTATTGGGTATAGTGACGATTCCTGATGGCAATATTTTTCGCCTGGGTAGCGTTATGCTGCATGAAAACTGGCCACAGGTTATACCGTTTATTGATTTTTCCGCGCTTCAGGCCGAATTTGATAATAAGTTAATGCCGGTTATCATCTGGCTCGGAGCTGAGCAGCAAGGTGCTTATGTGAGAGACTGGCAGCCTGTCTGGCTTAAGCCCGAAAAGAGCCGCGCCTACGCCTGGCAGTGGTTCGCGTTTGCCGCAATAGCCCTGATATTGTTTTTTGTATTAAATTTACGGAAGTTGCATGACTGAAGAAAAGAAGAGTTTGTTCTGGTATCGGGTTAAGTTTCTGAGCCTGGTAGGGGTGTTCGTATTGCCGTTTTTTGCTGGCTGGATGGCGCTCTATGTGTTTGAACTTAAGCCGGAAAGTGATAATTACGGAAAGATTATTCAACCGGTAAAGAAGTTGAGCTGGCCTAAACTGGAATCAATAAATGGTCAGATTTATGAAGGTGGCTTTGGCAAAAAATGGACCTTCCTGCTATTCACACAAGGAGCCTGTAACGACCGCTGTCGTTCCAACATATACTATATGCGGCAGATTAGAACGCTGCTTGGCCGAGATACTGAGCGCCTGCAAAACGTATTGATTTCCGCCGCCGCCATGGACGAGACGATGCTGGCGCTTTTAAGGGAATACCCCGATTTCGTGGTGATCGACGGGTTCAGAAATAATCGACTACTTGCGCAATTTGCGGAAGAAGAGGGGACTATAACTGGAACAACACCCCGTCTTTATCTGGTAGACCCGGATCAAAATTACATGATGGTTTATCCGGCAGAAATTGACGAATACCGTGTTCTTGAAGATATTAAAAAATTGATGAAGTTATCGCAAATCGGTTAATCCCGACTGTTTGATATTAAAAGGCAAAGTCTGTATAAAGGCCGCTTTTCTTGACACACGAACCGACACTGGAAATATGAGCTCCTTAACTGCCGCAAACTGGTCGCAATACTACAATTTGACCAAGCCAAAAGTGGTATTCCTGATCGTTTTTACCGCGATGGTGGGGATGTTGCTGGCGGCTGATGGTTCGGTGCCCCTGGATATTTTTGTTTTTGGTCTGCTAGGGATTGGATTTGCAGCAGCTTCTGGAGCCGCCATTAACCATGTGGTTGATGAGCATATCGACAGGATCATGGAGCGAACCAGGAATCGGCCGTTGGTGAGCGGAGGGTTGGCCCAAAAAAATGCGGTGATCTTTGCAATCTCTCTGGGTGTGTTGGGTATCGCGTTATTGGTGTTATTTGTTAATGTTTTAACCGCGATTTTAACTTTCTTCGCGTTGGTCGGCTATGCATTGATTTACACCATGTACCTGAAGCGAGCAACGCCCCAGAATATTGTGCTCGGAGGAGCCGCCGGAGCTGCCCCCCCGTTACTGGGCTGGACCGCAGTAACGGGTCAGGTGGAAACCGAAGCCTTATTGTTATTCTTGATTATCTTTATCTGGACCCCTCCACATTTCTGGGCTCTGGCGATACGTCGCCGAGAAGAATATGCGAAGGCCGATATTCCAATGCTTCCTGTTACGCATGGGGTGGATTTCACCAAGGTGCAAATCCTGCTCTACACCATATTACTATTTATAGTGACGCTAATGCCGTTTGTTATTCAAATGAGTGGCCTGATTTATCTGGCCGGGGCGGTCTCACTGGGTATTGGGTTTCTATATTACGCTGTAAAGCTTTATCGCGAGAAGGAGCCGAATGTAATCGCGATGAAAACTTTCGGTTATTCGATCTTTTATCTGAGCGTATTATTCGGCTTCCTGCTCGCGGATCATTATGTACGATTGATCATTAGAGAGTATTTTCTTTAACTCTCTAATCGGTTCCTGTGACATGCAGGACTATTTGCACCACGGTCACAATAGAACCAATAAAAGTCAGGCCGAATAACAGGCCGATTCCTATAAAGTGAGAAATCTTGCCGTGCTTGAAATCGCGTTCTCGGTTTGCGTTGCTCTGTACTCCAATAAACGCTGATAGTGTGCTCCTAAGTAGTTGCCAAAAAGTAATGGCAACAGATTCTTCGCTATTTTCGGTGGAGTCCTTCAAGTTTTCGACCTCGTTTATTTCCCTCAAGAATACTTTAATTTGAACCAGCTTGTTCGATTTTCGCTGGAAATAAATAACTATTATGGGTTGTGTTCTTACTTAAAATGGATTTAATTGACGTGGGTCAACATTAGTGAGTGGACTGCTCTGAGATTATGTGCCAAATTTGGGGGGTTATGTTGTTTTATTTAGTGCTGTTGACTAGTCTTTCAAATCAAAGACTGTATAATCCGTGCGTGATTTTTCCGTGCCATTTGTGGGAATTTAACTATAAAATGGCTTTAATTAGTTTTTAAAAACCAGCAATCAGTTTATCTCGGTAGTCTTTAATGGGATGCAGGGATAAAGCTTTACGAAATTTTTGGGGGATAATAATGACATTTAACAAAATGTCCGGGCGTCTGCCTGCGACAATAACCAGCGTTTTGTCGATGCTTTTTGTATCGTCTGCGCAGGCAGAATATGCATTGAACATGACCAAGGGGGTAACCCCCATAAGTCGAGAGATTTACGGTCTCCATATGATCGTTTTCTGGATATGTGTCGTAATTGGCGTTTTAGTCTTCGCAGCAATGGCCTGGTCAATTTTCCACCATAGGAAATCTCGAGGTGCTGAAGCTGCTAATTTCCATGAAAGTACCACTATTGAAATTATCTGGACTGTTGCTCCCTTGATTATTTTGATCGCCATTGCAATACCAGCAACAGGCACGTTGCTTGATCTGGAAGACGCAGAAACCAGTGCTGATATCAATGTACAGGTCACCGGTATTCAGTGGAAATGGAAATATAACTATCTGGACGAAGGCGTTGAGTTCATTAGCTCGCTGGCGCAAAGCAGCCGTGATGTTGTTAAGGATCCCACTGGTAATGAAAATTATCTGTTAGAGGTCGATGAACCTATCGTTTTACCGATTAACAAGAAGGTTCGCTTCCTGTTCGGCTCTGATGACGTTATTCATGCCTGGTGGGTACCAGAGCTAGCCGTTAAGCAGGACGCTGTCCCCGGCTATATTAACGATTCCTGGGCAATTATCGAAGAGCCCGGCACTTATCGTGGTCAATGCGCGGAGCTTTGTGGCAAAGACCATGGTTTCATGCCTATCGTAGTTGAAGCGGTTACCGAAGCTGAATACGAAAAGTGGATTGTCGCGAAAAAAGCAGAGGCAGCAGCCGTTGCCGCATCCGCTAGCCAGGAATGGTCTATGCAAGACCTGCTCGCCAAAGGTGAGACTGTTTACCAGACGAATTGTGCTGCATGTCACGGCCCGACAGGTGCAGGTATCCTCGGTGTATTCCCAGCGATGACCAATAGTGCGGTCGTAACAGGCGATGTCGAGGGTCACACCGATGTGGTCATGAATGGTCGTTCGGGTACTCAGATGGCTGCGTATAAAACACAGCTTAGCGATGTTGATCTCGCTGCGGTTATTACTTTCGAAAGAAATAGTTTTGGTAATAGTATGGGTGACACAGTTCAGCCTTCGACCATCAAGAATGCGAGATAAGGGGATTTATTAATGACTACTGCAACTACACATGACGACGCCCACGACGATCATGGGCCAGCCAAGGGGCTGATGCGTTGGGTTACTACAACCAACCATAAAGATATTGGTACGCTCTACCTGTGGCTGGCATTTATTATGCTGCTCACCGGTGGTTCGATGGCCATGGTAATCCGTGCTGAATTATTCCAGCCCGGGCTTCAATTTGTTCAGCCCGAATTCTTTAACCAGATGACTACCTTACACGGTTTAATCATGGTATTCGGTGCGATCATGCCCGCTTTTGTTGGCCTCGCTAACTGGCTGATCCCGATGATGATCGGCGCGCCAGATATGGCATTACCACGAATGAATAACTGGAGCTTCTGGATACTACCTTTTGCTTTCACTATGCTAGCCAGCACCTTGTTGATGGAGGGCGGTGCGCCAGCTTTCGGTTGGACGTTCTACGCGCCGTTATCGACCACCTTTGCACCAGAAAGCACTGACTATTTCATCTTTGCTGTGCATTTGATGGGTATTTCTTCAGTCATGGGTGCGATTAACGTCATCGCTACCATATTGAATATGCGTGCTCCTGGCATGACATTGATGAAAATGCCATTATTCGTCTGGACCTGGTTGATTACCGCTTATCTGTTAATCGCAGTAATGCCGGTTCTCGCGGGTGTGGTGACCATGATGCTAACAGATCGGCATTTTGGGACTTCATTCTTCGATGCCGCAGGTGGCGGTGACCCGGTTATGTTCCAACACATATTCTGGTTCTTCGGACATCCTGAAGTTTATATCATGATCTTACCAGCTTTCGGTATTATCTCGGCGATCATACCGACTTTCGCACGCAAGCAATTATTTGGCTATAGCTCGATGGTATACGCCACTGCGTCAATCGCGATCCTGTCCTTCATGGTATGGGCGCATCACATGTTTACGGTGGGTATGCCGGTCGCGGGTGAACTTTACTTTATGTATGCAACCATCCTGATTTCGGTTCCGACCGGTGTTAAGGTCTTCAACTGGGTGACTACCATGTGGAAGGGATCTATGACATTTGAAACGCCAATGCTCTGGGCCCTGGGTTTCATCGTCATGTTCACCATCGGTGGTTTTTCTGGCTTGATGCTCGGTGTTGCTCCGGTTGATACCCAGTACCATGATACTTATTTCGTGGTTGCTCACTTCCATTATGTACTGGTAACTGGGGCGCTGTATTCGATCATCGCCGCGTTCTACTACTGGGTGCCAAAATGGACAGGCAACATGTATAACGAAACCCACGGTAAAATTCACTTCTGGTGGTCAACTATTTCCGTGAATGTTTTGTTCTTCCCGCAACACTTTGTCGGGCTGGCAGGTATGCCTCGACGTATCCCTGATTACTCGTTGCAGTTTGCGGAGTTCAATGCTATTTCAAGTATTGGTGGCTTTGCCTTTGGTCTGGCCCAGATATTTTTCCTTTACATCATCATTAAGACGATTAAAGGTGGCAAAAAAGCAACCGATAAGGTTTGGGAAGGAGCGACTGGGCTGGAATTTGAAGCTTTACCTTCGCCTCCGCCGTATCATAGTTTTAATACTGCGCCCGAAATTAAGTAGATACGGGTAATCCCCGGCGTTTGTCGGGGATTATATAAATGGAAGAGAATAAAGTTAATATCATGCCGACTGAACAGGAACGTAAATCACGACTCAAGATAATCGTGATAGCACATTTCCTGATAGTAGGGGCATTTTTTGTAGCGACATTTTTCTGGGGTAACTTTTCATGAGTGAAGCGCCCGGAAAGTTAATACCACGGTCGCAGTTGGCAAAAATTGTTTTGATTCCGATACTGATGTTTGGTTTCGGTTTCGCGCTAGTACCTTTGTACGACGTTTTTTGCGATATTACCGGCTTAAACGGTAAGACAGGGAGAATCGAGGCTAGCGCTATTGATGCGAATCAGGTGGATACTTCGAGAACTATCGAAGTCCGATTTCTGGCTAATACGGCCAGTGGCCTGCCCTGGAGTTTCGAGCCAGTGATAAAGAAAATGTCAGTGCATCCGGGTCAGGTATACGAGGCTCAGTACCGAGTTAGGAGTAGTGCTGATATAGTAACCACTGGGCAGGCGATACCGAGTGTTTCGCCAGGATTGGCCGCAAAGCATTTTAATAAAACAGAATGCTTTTGTTTTAGCCAGCAAAAGCTTAACGCCCGGGAGCAACGGGATATGCCGTTACGATTTATTATCGGCAATGATATAGACGATAAAATAGAGCAAATTACTTTGTCATATACTTTTTTTAGTGTCGATAAGGGTTGAGAAAAACTTAAAAGACTAGTTAAATTGCCGGAATTGGGCGAGTAATCGAATTTAGGAAATTTAGAGAGAGATAATTCATGAGTACAGCATCTTCTTCAGATCAATATTACATACCACACGGTACCCACTGGCCAATAATTGGTTCAATCGGCCTATCCACCACCGTTATCGGGTTTGCCCGGTATTTGCATGGCGCGGAATTAACGATGATGTTGCTTGGTGTCGCCATTATTATTTTTATGATGTACGGTTGGTTCGGCCAGGTAGTAAATGAAAGCATGGCAGGCATGTACAATAAACAGGTCGATATGTCGTTCCGTTGGGGCATGGGCTGGTTTATTTTTTCCGAAGTCATGTTCTTCGCCGCCTTTTTCGGTGCGTTGTTTTACGCTAGAGCCTTCTCGATTCCATGGCTAGATGGCGGATCTAACAATGGTGCCACCGCAGAATTGCTCTGGCCAAATTTCGAAGCGGCCTGGCCTTTGCTTGCGGTACCTTTGGCTGAGAAATATGAAGTCGCAAAACAAGCGATGGGCGCCTGGGGATTACCAGCAATCAATACAGCTATCCTGTTAACCTCGGGGCTGACTGTGACTCTCGCTCATCACGCTCTGAAGCGACAGGATCGCGACTGGCTGGTTTACTGGTTAGCTGCTACGGTTGCTCTGGGATTTCTCTTTGTCGGTTTACAGGCCTGGGAATATTCACACGCTTATAACGAGCTGAATCTGCGAATGGATTCCGGTATTTACGGTAGCACCTTCTATATGCTCACTGGTTTCCACGGTTTCCACGTAACCATGGGCGCAACCATGTTGCTGGTGATTACCATTCGCGCAGCGAAAGGGCATTTTACACCGGAAAACCACTTCGCGTTTGAAGCGGTGGCCTGGTATTGGCACTTTGTTGACGTGGTCTGGTTGGGACTGTTTATATTTGTTTACTGGATTTGATTCCTGCGACGAAATTTAAAAACAAAAAAAGCCCGGTTAATTTATGAATAATAAACCGGGCTTTTTTTATGCTTGAAGAAAAAGTTTAATCAGGCAATAAACGCTGTTTTCATTGAATTAAAATCGGTCTTTTCGATTTCCAACGACTGCTTTCCTTTTTGCGGGCCTTTAAATTTCCTGGTTCAACTTGGGCTTCCGGCAGTTAGAGACGCTCGAGTAAAATCTAACAGCCGATAAAATGGAGCTTGGCATGTGATAATATCAACTGACTTTGATTCCTATTGGACTATCAATGGAAAAAGACCATCTAAATCGCAAGTTGGCAGTAATCCTCCATGCTGATGTAGTTAGCTCGACATCCCTCGTCCAGCAGAATGAAACGCTTGCTCACGAACGCATTCAGTCCGTATTCCATAACTTCTCTGAAACAATCAAAGCCTATGGCGGTATAACGCGAGAGTTACGCGGAGACGCACTTCTCGCTGAGTTTGAGCGGGCATCTGATGCCGTTCCCGCAGCTCTCGCCTTTCAGGTAATAAACGGAGAGCTTAACTCCAAGCTCGACGACAATATTCAGCCACAATTGCGGATAGGTATCAGTCTGGGTGAAGTGATTATTGCTGACAACACGATTACGGGGGCAGGAGTTGTATTAGCGCAGCGCCTTGAACAGTTAGCCGAGCCAGGTGGGGCAGTAGTGCAGGGGTCAGTATCAGAGACAATTCCAGCCAGAATGCCGTTCGCGTTTGATAGCCTCGGTGACCAAGTGTTAAAGGGTTTCGACCAACCTGTAAGAGCCTTTGCAGTGAAGCTACAACCGGGTGAAGAGTTACCAGAACCTGAGGTAAGCACAACTCCGCAAAAGGCAGATTCAACGACCCTCCAAATCCCCGATAAGCCGTCGATTGCTGTGCTGCCATTCACAAACATGAGCAACGATCCCGAGCAGGAGTACCTGGCTGACGGTATCACCGAAGACATTATCACTAACCTGTCACGGTTTCGTGATTTCTTTGTTATAGCGAGCAATTCCAGTTTCGTTTACAAAGGTAAGGCAGTGAACGTGCAGAGCGTTAGCCGCGAACTCGGCGTTCGCTACATTCTGGAGGGTAGCGTACAAAAGTCGAAGGAGCAGGTCAGGATCACTGCGCAGCTTATCGACGGTTCTACGGGCAGTCATCTCTGGGCGGAACGCTACCAACGCCATGTCGAAGATATTTTTGCACTCCAGGACGAAGTAGTGGAATTGATCGTTGGTTCACTCGCGTCTGGCTACGGTGGAAGATTGCGGAAGGCATGGCAGCGGCGAGGATCGGAAAATCTCGAAGCCTTTGATTGTTTCATGCGCGGTATAGACCTGTTCGATAACTTTACCAAGGAGGATACTGATAGTGCGAGGGAGCTTTTCGAGGAGGCGATTCGCCTCGACCCAAACTATGGAAAGGCGTATGCGAAGCTCGCCTGGACTTACGTTCTCGATGCGACGTTAGGTTGGAGCGATAATTATGAGGACTCAATGGCGAAGGGTCAGGAGGCCGCGACTAGAGGCGTCGAGCACGAGGACGAGGAATCCTGGGTTCACTGGGTGCTAGGGGCTTGTCATGTTTTGGCATTGCGACATGATCTAGGTCTCGCTGAACTCGAAAGAGCGGTAGAACTTAATCCGAATGATGCCGATGTGCTAGCCGACGTTGGTTACTATTACAGCTACGCTGGTCAAGCTGAGGATGGTGTGAAGTTTGCCTACCAGGCCATGCGGCTCAACCCACACTACCCGGAGTATTATTTGCTCCAGTTGGGGCAGATTCTGTTTGACGCTCGCAAATATGAGGAAGCAATTGAGAAGATCGAACGCTCGCGTGATGTCGAGACTGTGCTTTCATGTCTCTATCTGGCAGCTAGTCAAGCTGCGATCGGCAACATGGACGAGGCAAAGGGGGCTATCAGAAGGACCTTAAAGCACGATCCCGAGGCAACCATTGAGAAATGGACACTGCCGAGGGTATGCCCCTACAGAAACTCTGAGGATGTTGAGCATCTCAGTATAAATCTTAGAAAAGCTGGGTTAGCTAAATAGCGCTGCGATTTTTTTAAAGTCCGCTTCGGGCACACAGCAACCTCCCACCCGCAATAATCGAATGCCCACAAAAGGGTACTGCCGTCAGCTAGTAGCGACTAACACAGGAGCCCACTAGCCCTTGCTTCCACCGCAGTTCATATTCAGACCCATCACCAATACAGTCTCTTGCGGACGGCACTGAATAAATTCTTTCTGGCAAAAATAGAAACCGCCACCCCGAGGGGTAGCGGCTGTGGAGTTGCTTTGGGTGTTTCAGGTAAGTGCAATCAGGCAACAAACGCAGTTTTCATCGAATTAAAAGCATTCTTTTCGATTTGTCGAATTCGTTCGGCGGAGACACCGTATTCGTTAGCCAGTTCCTGCAGGGTTGCCTTCGGATCACTAAGCCAGCGTCGAGATACAATCTCTTTACTGCGGTCGTCCAGATCTTCCAAAGCCTCACTAAGCTGGGCGTGATTACGCTGTTCTGCGTCATCGTGCTCAAGCAGCAACTCAGGTGAAGGCGTGCTGGATAACAGGGTATTCTCGGGTGCCAGGTAGGCAGAATCGTCGTCTTCATCGCTACTCATGTTGAAACCAATATCATGATTATTGAGACGGTTTTCCATCTCCATGACATTTTCGCGGGTGACTCCCAGGGTTTCGGCTACATGGGTGATTTCTTCTGGCTTAAACCAGCCTAGACGGGTTTTCTGACTACGCAGTTTAAAAAACAGTTTACGTTGTGCCTTGGTGGTCGCGATTTTAACAATGCGCCAGTTCTTTAAGATATATTCGTGAATCTCTGCTTTGATCCAGTGTACGGCAAAAGATACCAATCGAACGCCAACCTCTGGATTGAAACGTTTTACAGCTTTCATCAGGCCAATATTACCTTCCTGAATTAAGTCTGCGACGGCGAGACCATACCCAGAGTAATTATTGGCAACCTTGATAACAAAGCGAAGATGAGGCAGTACCAGTTTTTGAGCCGATGCGATGTTGCCGGTTTCCTGTAAATCGGTGGCTAGCTGGTATTCTTCTTCCAGAGTCAGTATTGGAACACGCCTCGCTGCCTGGATATAGGCATCAAGATTTGATGTGCCCAGCAATACGGGCATTTTGTTGTTAGCGGTAATCAGCTCTGTGCTCATAATAGACCTCTGTTTAGTATGATTTTAGCACTCAATCGGCTCGAGTGCTAAATATTAGAGCATAAAAGCATGAAACAGTTCAAGTTTATTAGCAAGTATTAATATACTCGTTAAATGCATGGTTATTAAGAGGTTTTATAACGGATTTACTATATTATAGGCGCTGCCGTAAATAAATTCAAAGATCGGGATTACCATTGGAATCTAAAATAAATAACCGAATACTGCAGTTGCCGTCCGGCGATATACGTAACGCATTGCGAGGTCGAAAGGTAGGTTTGGAGAAAGAGAGTTTGCGCGTCAATGCCGAAGGGCATATTGCACAAACGCGTCATCCTCTGGGATTGGGTTCGGCTTTGACTCATCCAAGCATTACTACTGATTACTCGGAAGCCTTGCTGGAACTGGTTACCCCGCCATTTGAGCATTTTGCGCAAACATTGGATTATCTGGATGACATCCATCGATTCGTGTATGAAAAAATGGACAACGAAATTTTGTGGGCAACTAGTATGCCCTGTGTCATCGATGGCGATGAGAGCATTCGGATTGCCGAATATGGTTCATCGAACGCAGCTAAAATGAAATCAGCTTACCGACGAGGTCTCGGCCATCGCTACGGTCGCACGATGCAGGCAATCGCAGGCGTTCATTATAACTATTCTTACCCGATTGAATTTTGGCGTTTATATCAGGATGTGTTAGATGACAGCCGTGATAGCCAGACGTTTATTTCCGAATCGTACATGGGCATGGTACGTAATTTACAGCGCTACGGTTGGCTGGTGCCTTACCTGTTTGGTGCTTCGCCAGCTATATGTGAGTCGTTTTTGGGTGCTACGCCAATCTCGTTAGAAAAACTGTTTAAGCATAGCTATTACGGTCGCTTCGCTACCTCATTGCGGGTAAGCGATATCGGTTATCAAAATAATAAGGAAGATAAGGCCGGTGTTAACGTCAATTACAATAGCCTGCAAAGTTATGTCGCCAGCCTCGGAAGCGCAATATCAACACCTAGTCCCCAATACGAAAAATACGGCCTGAATGTCGATGGTGAATGGCAGCAGCTTAATTACAATATCCTACAGATCGAAAACGAGTTTTATTCCAGTGTGCGACCCAAACAAATTCTAGATGGCGAAGAAAAGCCAACCCTGGCACTGGCCAGGCGCGGGGTCGCCTATATCGAATTACGTTCGCTGGATGTCAATGTTTATGAGCCAATCGGAATCAACGACGAGCAAATGCGATTTCTCGAATCGTTCCTGTTACTGAACCTGCTATTACCCAGTGATCCATACGACGACAGAGAACTCGTAGAGATTAAATACAATCTCAATGAAGTCGCTGGACGAGGTCGAGATCCCGAGCTTAAATTGAGAAGAGGTGGTGAGGAGGTGTTGCTCCGCGATTGGGCTAGTGAAATATTCGATCAAATGTCCTTCGCCTGTGACTTGCTCGATAAGGATGGAGAAAAACCGATTTACTGTTCTGCGCTGCAACAACAGCGGGCAAAAATCGAAGAGCCAGAGATGACACCCTCGGCCCGAATATTGGCGGAAATGATTGAAAATAAGGAGGAATTTGCTGAATTTTCATTAAGGCTTTCGAAACAACACCAGGAATGGTTTGCTAAACGCCCACTGGAGGCCGAATCTCGCAGTCAATACGAACGACAGGCACAACAATCGATTCAGCGGCAGCATGAAATTGAAAAAATGGATAGTCTGTCATTTGAGCAATTCTTGCAGAATTATTTCGAGCAGAACTAGTCGAGTATTTAACTAGTCCCCCGATTAGAGACATCTGATTTATAAATAGGATACACTTACTTTTCGTTACAACCCATAAAAAGCACTTTTTAAAGTGGAGGAGAGAGTAGTGAAAGAGAAAGAAAATAAAGCCAAAGACTTATCTGCCGGTGTTTCCGATCTGGAAGTTGCCGATAAGATAAGTGATATTCAGCAGTCATTCGAATCTGGACAAATGTCTCGACGCGGATTCATGACGGCTGCACTGGCGCTCGGAGTCTCGTTAACCGCGGCTTCAGCGATTCTTAACAAGGTCGAAGCTGCCACACCCAAAAAAGGCGGGCGCTTACGCGTTGGTTTAACCGGTGGTGCGACTACCGATGTACTCGACCCAGGTCAAATACTCGATCTGTACATGTTGCATCTTCAGTTCGGTCAATTACGTAATGGCCTCACCGAGGTAGCGTCAGATGGAAAACTAATTCCAGAACTGGCTGAAAGCTGGGATTCAAGTCCAGATGCGAAAACCTGGAGTTTCAATATTCGCAAGGGCGTCGAATTCCACAATGGCAAGTCTCTAACTTCAGCAGATATCGTGGCATCGCTGAATCATCATCTGGGAGAGGATTCGAAATCGGCCGCGAAAGGTATTCTGAGTGGCGTCGTGTCGGTAAAAGCCGATGGTAAATATAAAGTCACGATTGAGCTTAGCGGCGGTGACGCTGACTTCCCATTCCTGATGACCGATTACCATCTCAATATCTGTCCCGCAAATAGCGACGGCAGCATTGACTGGCAGTCTGGTATAGGTACTGGTGGTTATGTGCTGAAGAATAACAATCCCGGTGTACGTTCTTTTACCACGCGTAATCCGAACTACTGGAAGTCCGGCATGGCCCATTTCGATGAAATCGAAATTACGCAAATCGGTGACCCAACCGCGCGTAGCCAGGCTTTGCAGACCGATTCTATCGACTGTATGAACAATGTTCAGACTCAGACCGTTCACCTGTTAAAGCGAGTACCTGGTCTGAAAGTACATGCCACTACCGGTAATAAGCAGATTACTCTGCCTATGCGTACCGATATGGCGCCATACGACAATAATCATGTGCGTCTGGCGGTTAAGCATATTGTTGATCGCCAACAATGGCTAGAAAAGATAATCCATGGCTATGGTGAGCTGGGTAATGACAATCCGATTGGGCCTGCGAATATTTACCGAGCTACTACAGATGAGCTGCCACAACGCGCTTATGATCCAGAAAAAGCCAAGTTCCATCTGAAGAAAGCAGGTCTGAGCAAACTAAGCCTGCAATTCCATGCTGCTGATACTGGTTTTGGTGGTGCGGTTGATGCGGGTCAGTTGATGCGTGACACAGCTAAATCTGCCGGAATCGATATCGAAGTCGTGCGTGAGCCTAACGATGGTTACTGGAGCAATGTCTGGATGAAGAAGGCTTTCTCTGCCTGCTACTGGAGTGGTCGTCCAACCGAGAACTGGATTTTCTCTCAAATCTATGCCGCCGAGGCAAGCTGGAACGATACTTACTGGAAGCACGAGAAATTCAATCAGCTCCTGGTTCAGGGTCGCGCCGAGCTGGATACCACAAAGCGTCGCGATATATACGTCGAGATGCAACGAATTGTGAGTAACGAAGGCGGGGTATGCCTGCCATTATTCATGAGTGATGTTATGGCGTACCACGAGCGCCTTGCGGTGCCGGAGACAGTTGGTGCGAACTGGGAGCTAGATGGTGGTAAGAACGCTGAGCGTTGGTGGTTTACCTAAGCAGCTTCTCGCGTTAAGGTAGTATGGAAAAGGTGGCGGGTTTTCTCGCTACCTTTTTTTCGAAAGGCTGTTTTTTAAGAACTCTTCCATTTCATCACTTGCCAGAGGCTTGCTAAATAAATAACCCTGAAAGCACTGGCAGTTATATTTCTTCAAAATTGCAAGCTGTTCTTGGGTCTCGACGCCTTCGGCTACCACGCTAAGATTTAAATGGCCCGACATTGCGAGAATAGAACCCACCATTGCCTGGTCTTCACTGCTTTCGCAAATATCGTCGATAAACGATTTATCGATCTTTATGCAGTTTACCGGTAAAGTTTTTAAATTTCTCAGCGACGAATAACCAGTACCAAAGTCATCTAGCGAAAAGTTTACCCCGGTATCTATGAGGTCATTCATCTTGGACGACGCTTCCTCTAGATTATGAATAACATTATGTTCGGTCACTTCGATGTGTAGGTAGGAGGGGGGTACATTTACTTTATTTAGAAAATGTTTGATCGATTCGACAAACTGGCTATCGCGAAACTGGCGTGGGCTAATATTAATAGAAAGCCTTTGCCCTTCATTCCAGAGTCCTTTATTAATCCAGGTAGATAATTGTTTAAGAGCAGACTCAATTACCCAGGGACCAACTTGCAGAATTTGGCCAGACGACTCCAGTACATCGAGAAATTCGAGGGGTGACACCAGGCCTTTCTCGGGGCTTTGCCAACGGATTAGTGCTTCGGCTCCGATAATGGATTCGCGCTGGTCAACTATTGGCTGGTAATACAGAACAAATTGTTCTTCCTTTAAGGCTTGACGCAACTGGGTTTCCAGCTCAAGTTGACGATAAACATGTTCTCCCATACTTTCGCTGAAAAATTCGAGCCTATTCCGGCCTTCTTTTTTGGCCTGATACATCGCGGTGTCAGCAAATTTGAGCAAATCGTCACCACTGGTCACCCCTGCAGCAAACATTGAAATACCAATACTAGCAGTCACTTGAAGATTGATCTCTCCAAGCTTGATTTCCATGGCAATCGCGTTTCGTATCTTATCAGTCACTTCTCGCGCCTGGTTTACGGCCTCTATGGTATCGGTACTCAGATCCGAAAGAATAATAATAAACTCATCACCGCCAAGGCGAGCAACCGTGTCATCACCACGTAAAAAAGAGGGCAGGCGCTTCGCAATTTCCTGTAACACCAGGTCGCCGACAGGATGTCCTAATGAATCATTGATGTATTTAAAATTATCCAGATCGATAAACAATAGCGCGCCCTGGTTTCCGTGTCGATTAACCCGACCAATTTCCATTTCAAGTCTTTTAACTAGTTCGTTGCGATTCGGCAGGCCTGTCAGGGTGTCGTAATAGGCCAGGTATTCAACCTGTTCTTCGGCGGCTCTTAGATGTCGGATGTCTCTGGCGACGGTGGAAAAAAACTCTATCTCTCCACTACTCGACTGATGTGAAATTAAAACCTGCGAGGTCAGTATTTTTTCCCCGTCACGCGAAACAAAGGTCGATTCTGCCTTCCAGATACCATCCTTGATCGCAGCAGGAATTCCTTCATAGAGAATTATTTGTCCATCCCGAGTCGAATGAAAATCGGCCAGCCGCATTCTGGTAATATCCTCGTTTGCTCCGATACCTAGAAGTTTTCGACCAGCGTCGTTAAGATAGGTAAGAAATCCATCGAGATCTGCGATACAGATTAAATCTGGCGTGGCCTCGAGTATAGCCGTTAGCCGCCGTTGCTTATCCTGAGCCAGCTTTTTATCCAGCAGCAGGCGCCATTCTCTCAATATACGGTTAGCTGTTTTTGGTAAAGAAAATAGCGATTCCTGCGACTTGACAATATAGTCTGCAGCCCCTGATTTCATTGCGTTAACCGCGATCGACTCATCGCCAAAACTGGTCATGATTATGGTAGGGCAGGGGAGATCTAACGTACGATGCCGCAATAATTCGGTGCCATCACCATCGGGTAGTCGAATGTCGGTAATAATTAGATCGGTATGATCTTCATTGAGTACATTTCTGGCCTGATCCAGCGTATCCGTTTTTATCAATGCACAATGAGGCTGTGATTCGAATGCGCGCGAAATTAATTCCGCGTGCCCGGGATCGTCCTCAACGAGAAGAATATTGTATTGCGGTTGTTGCATTAAGACCTACACATTACTCGGATCAATTAATTACTAGTTATTCTAGTTGTATAGCGGCATTTTGCTGACATACTTGAAAGCGATCATACGCGAGCTAGTTACATATAATACTTTGGATCTCGTTACTTTGTATCTGAGCGGTTTCAATCAGTTCGGGCAGTGCTTCTTTACTGAGCCCGATTGCCCGCATTATTTCAGCGCATTCTGAGTCTGTTTGGTTGATGAATGCCTCGATTTCAAATTTCCTATTCGCCAGTCGGTTCGCCAGCGCTAGGACCTGGGCTTCTCGGTGATGGTTTTTCGCTAGTTCAGGACGATGGTGATAATAAATGAGCTCTTTCAGTTTAGGCGATAACCCCCAGGCATGAATCAATAGACCACCGACTTCCGCATGATCGAATCCGAGTATATCCTGCTCCGCGCGATCGCGAGTCTGCTGATTTTCTTCCATATGCATCGCGACAACAGCGGCCAGCTCTGATTCCTGCCGATACAGTATCAACGTACCCAGGTCATGTATCATACCGCAAAGAAAAAGATTTTCTGCGTCACAATCGCCTACTTTTTTACCAATCAATCGCACGATTAATCCACAATTAATACTGTGCAACCAGAAATCGTCTATATCGATGCCGACGGTGTCCAGCACTCGCATCGAGTTAACGACAGTCGAGGCTAATACGATATTGCGTAAATCCATTTCGCCGATAATATTAACCGCAGCCGATATACTCTTGATCGCGCTCGGAAAGCTGTAATAGGCGCTATTGGCAATGCGCAAGACGCGCGCTCAGTGATGGGTCGTAACCGATGATTTCTGCTACATCGTCACGAGTATGACGCGGATTATCCAGTACTTTTTGCAGCTGTAGGTATATTTCTGGCAGGCTGACAAGATGCATCACATTTTCGACCAGGGCTGCGGGTGTTGCCGCCCTTTTGTTGGCGATATCGCTCATACTGCTTCCATCATCGAATCGTTAGTGGCCTACTCGTTCCATGGATCCTGGTTCCAGGCCATCCAGTAATATCCCAGGTCGTTCATGAGAGACTCGAACTTGCCAAAATCCATCGGCTTTACCACGTAACTGTTGGCGTGATATTCGTAAGCCATTGCCACGTCTTTCTCGGCTGCTGATGTGGTCAATATTACTACCGGCATTTTTCGCAACTTCTCGTTGGTTTTGATTTGGCGCAATACTTCGAGGCCGTCAACTTTTGGCAAGCGTAGATCCAGCAACACGCAGTGGGGGAAAGGATATTTTTTATCGTCATCATATTCGCCTTCCCGACGAAGATAATCTAATGCAGCCTGACCATCTGCGACATGCCGGATGAGATTAGATACCTGGTGTTGCTCAAAGCTCCGTTTAACCATTTCGGCGTGAGCCTCGTTATCCTCAACCAAAAGCAGGATAAGCGGCTCGCCACTTGCTATTTTATTCATTGTTTACCCTCTTCAGGAACGGGGAGGGTAAAGTAAAGCATACCTGAGTGCCTTGTCCAATACCTTGCGATTCAATCCACACTTTTCCTTCGTGAACCTCGATAATTCTTTTCACCAGCGCAAGACCGACCCCGGTACCTTCTATACTCAATTCCAGGCGATCAAACAGACCAAATACCTTCTCCTTAAATCGGGGGTCAATGCCTATACCATTATCCTTAACTCGGCATTCTACCCATTCGCCGATTTGCTGGGCGCTAACCGTTATTTTTGGTTTATTGTTTTCACCGGCAAATTTTACAGCATTCTCAAGCAGATTTTGCATCACTTCATTAATACGATTTTTGTCGGCAATCACTGAAGGCATATCATCGTCGAATTTTATACTGGCTCCACTATTGTCAATAATTCCCTGCAACAGGAACACAACTTCTTCGGTCAACTGGCTTAGTGAAAATTTCTGAGGTTTATTAACCACGCGCCCGATACGTGATAGTTCCAGTAAATCGTCGAGCAGGTTTCCCATTTTATCGGCCGCGCCGGTAATTTGTTGCATATCCTTTTTCACGCGCTCTGTATCGCCTGATTCCAGGTCTCTTTCCAGTAATCCCAGAAATCCCTTTACCGTCACCAACGGGCTTTTCAGGTCATGTGAAACCGTGTAGGTAAAGCGCTCAAGTTCAATATTTTTTTGTTCTAACTGATCGACAAACTTTTGGCGGGCCAGCTCGTTATGTTGTAACTGTTGGGCCACAACTTCGAATGAACGCGCCAGACGGCCTACTTCGTCATCGGATAATTTACCAGCCTCCAGTGCAAAGCCAGTATCCGGATTACCCGGGTCAAACTGATCGACCGCATGGGTCAGATCCGTAAGCGGTTTAGTTATCGAGCGATTGACCAATATTATCAGTATTGAGGCTATCATCGCGACCGCAAAAAATATGAGCAAAGAGTAGAGAGTAGCCTGTTGTTTAAGCTCGCTTATTCTAACTCCCTGATTGGCAATATCTATGTTTCTTAACTCAGCAGCCTCTTCGAGAAAGGTCTCAAGAATATTCAAGCGCTTATTTAAGATGACTTTTCGAATTTCCTGCGCTTTGACCAGGTTTTGTTCTCTGAAAGTGGCGACAATACTGTGAAAATCGTTACGCAGCTGAAATACGACAGGTTCATACTCCTGCGCTAAATATACCTCCTGGAGTAGGTTAAACGCTTCGGCATCGCTCTGATATTGTCCAAATAAAGCTAGCGTATCCTCGCTGAGTGCCAAAAGCCCAGGAATGGCTTCCGCATCACTTTCTAAAACCACCTTATTCGCCAAAATGATCGACGCCAGGATAGTCTCCTCAAAATGGTGTAAGAGTATATCCTGTTGATTTAACTGTTCGCGCTTATCAAAGGCCTGATTCAGTTGATCGAATACGCCAATTTCGGTCGCCGCAATCACTATGAATCCTGATAACATAACGCCGATGACCAGCGCCAGACGAGCGCTAATGGGTTGTAGAATTTTTGGAATCATCGATTCGGAAAATCGAGATTACTATCGAATATTCTCACTTGCCGACCTCCGCATCTGAAAATTCAGTATATTCTAGTATAAACTCTGAGATTTGCTGGTACTCGTTGTGCGATTCTCCATTAATTCCTTTGTAAATATAAATAGAATCCCTGAACATGAAAGAACCTGACGAATACGATTATATAATTTTAGGCGCTGGTTCAGCTGGCTGTGTCTTAGCCAATGAACTCAGTCAGGATTCCAATAATCGAGTTCTCATCCTCGAAGCCGGACCGATGGATCATAAGCTTATGATTCACATGCCTGCAGGTGTGCATGTCGCTTATAAAGATCCGAGTATTAACTGGAATTACGAAAGCGAGAAAGAAGCCGAATTAGGGGATCGAAATATAACCTTGCCTCGCGGTAAGGTGATTGGTGGTTCGTCATCGATCAACTCGATGGTTTATATGCGAGGTCATCCGAAAGACTACGATTATTGGGCCAGTAGCCACAAGTTGCCAGCCTGGGATTATGCCCAATGTTTACCTTATTTTAAAAATTGCGAATCTTCTGATCGTGGCGCCGATGACTGGCGTGGTGGAGAGGGCCGTCTGGGAGTGACAAAAGGCAAGTTGGAAAATCCGCTCTACGATGCTTTTTTCGAGGCGGGCAGGGAGTCTGGTCAGGGCTATTCCGAGGACTTGAATGGATTTAAACCGGAGGGACTAGCCCGGTTCGATAGTACAACCCGATACGGACGTCGATGCAGTGCCGCGACCGCCCATTTGAAACCGGCGCTTCCAAGACCTAATTTGGTTCTTAAGGTAAAGGCGTTGGTGCATCGCGTTGTGATCGAAAATGGCCGAGCCTGCGCGGTTGAGTTTAAACACGGTGGCAGGCTCCATACGATACGGGCCGCTAAGGAAATCATTGTTTCTGCGGGCGCGATCAAGTCGCCGCAAATTTTAATGCTCTCCGGCGTAGGGCCATCTGATCACATTAAAGAATTCGGTATAGAGTCGACTCATCATTTACCCGGTGTGGGCCAAAACTTGCAGGATCATCTCAATATAGCGCTGGTTCACGAATGCACTAAACCAGTGACTTTTGATCGGATGAATTACCCTTTGCGTAAGTTTACGCTTGGCTTGCAATGGATATTTACTCGAAA
>JAUVCH010000028.1 GCA_030595795.1 Gammaproteobacteria bacterium | reverse complement strand
TTTTCGTGAATCGATTCAACGAAAATTTGGCGACTCTCTGAAATCAGTCAATGAAGGTGTCGCAAAAGACGGCGCATTTTATTTGTTTGCTTTACGCCTGGTCCCAGCGTTTCCGTTTTTTGTCATCAATCTGGTGATGGGTTTAACGCCGATAAAGCTGAAGACCTTTTACTGGGTAAGCCAGGTGGGTATGTTGGCCGGCACTATCGTCTTCGTGAACGCCGGTACTCAATTGGCTCAAATCGATTCGGCTTCCGGCATCTTGTCACCGACTTTAATTGCCTCCTTTGTGTTGCTTGGGCTACTACCACTAATCGGTAAAAAAATCATTGCCCTGCTAAATTCTCGTAAGGCGCTCGCTGGTTTTAAAAAGCCAGGTCATTTCGATACTAATTTAATTGTTGTCGGAGGTGGTTCAGCAGGTCTTGTGAGTGCTTATATTGCAGCAGCGGTAAAGGCTAAAGTGACGCTGATAGAGCGGGGTAAAATGGGTGGTGATTGTTTGAACACCGGCTGTGTCCCCTCCAAATCGATCATCCGCTCGGCCAAATTCATGTCCCATATTTCACGCAGCAGTGAGTTTGGTATAAAAAAAGCAGAAGCCGTATTCGAGTTTTCAGATGTCATGGAACGAGTAGCGGCAATCATTAAAAGAATTGAGCCACATGATTCGGTTGAACGCTTCACCGGGCTCGGTGTCGATGTGATTCAGGGCGATGCCAAAATTACTTCGCCCTGGTCGGTGGAAGTGGATGGCAAGACCATAAACGCCAGAAATATAGTCGTGGCCACCGGTGCCAGGCCGTTTGTGCCGCCTATCGAAGGTATCGAAAACATCGATTATTTCACCTCAAATAACCTCTGGGAATTACGCGAGAAACCCAAAAAATTGATAGTGCTTGGTGGCGGGCCAATTGGCTCCGAGTTAACCCAGGCCTTTGCTCGACTTGATATTTTGGTCACCCAGGTTGAGATGTTACCGAGAATCTTATTACGCGAAGACCTTGAAGTATCTGAACTGGTAAAAAATCAGCTAATCAAAGAGGGTGTCAACCTGCTCGTTAACCACCGTGCCAAAGAATTTATACAAAAGGATGGTAAAAATTATCTCATTGCTGAACATGAAAATAACGACATAGAAATCGAATTTGATACGCTCATTGTTGCGGTCGGGCGTACCGCGAATACGGCCGGTTTCGGCCTCGAAGAGCTTGGTGTACGATTAAATCCGAACCGAACCATTGAAACCAACGAGTACCTGCAAAGCAATATTCCAACCATATACGCTTGTGGTGATGTCGCTGGCCCATATCAGTTCACGCATGTCGCCGCGCATCAAGCCTGGTATGCGGCAGTGAATACTTTATTTGGGGCTCTGAAACGCTTCAAAACCGATTATCGAGTGATCCCCTGGGCGACCTTCACCGAACCTGAAGTCGCCCGCGTAGGACTCAACGAAACCGATGCCAAAGAGCTGGGGGTTGCTTACGAGGTAACACGATATAACATCGATGATCTCGATCGCGCCATAGCCGATAGTGAAGCGCATGGGTTTATCAAAGTTTTAACCGTACCCGGCAAAGATAAAATTCTCGGCGTTACCATTGTGGGTGAACACGCGGGTGATTTAATTGCCGAATATGTGCTGGCAATGAAGCATGGGCTCGGATTGAACAAAATACTCGGCACTATCCATATTTATCCAACTCTGGCTGAGGCTAACAAGTTCGTCGCGGGTGAATGGAAAAGGGCGCACGCACCACAGAAATTACTAGAGTGGGTGGGGAAGTATCATGCCTGGCGGCGTGGGTGAATTAGGGCATTTATAAAAACAATTGGCTAATGTTATGTGAATACTTGATCGTAGATATCCTCTGGATGCGAGCATATTCCATCTGCTCCGGCTTCCCTAAGTTCCTCTTCTGATCCATAACCCCATAATACTCCAAGTGCCCTTATGCCATGGTTCTTGGCTCCAATCATATCGAAACGCCGATCACCGATCATTACAGCATCGTGGGGTGAAAACCCCTGCTTCTCCAGGACGTGATTTAGTAATTCAGTTTTATCACTAAGTGATCCATCGAGATTACTACCAAACACAACATTGAAGTATTTATCCAACTCGAAGTGTTCGATTATACGTCTGGAGAAAACAGTGGGTTTTGAAGTTACAACGTGAATTGATTTTGCTGTACCAAGTATCCGTTCCAGGCTTTCCTGAATTCCTTCGTAGAGCTCGTTCTCGAATAAACCTATTTCTGAATAACGTTCACGAAATATTGAAATAGCATCTTCAGCAGATTTATCACTCCCACACAATTGTCTTAGTGTGTCATGAAGAGGAGGGCCGATGTAGGATTCAAAATTGGTATTTGGCTCAATTTTGATGTCCAGTTTTGTCAAAGCAAAACGAATGCTCCTCACGAAACCTAGTTTTGGGTCGGTTAAAGTGCCATCAAGATCAAATAGTACGTTCATTAAAGTGGTGGCGAAGCCATCTGGTTTCTCGCCTGATTAGCTTTGTTGCAAAATAGAATTTTGAAGTGCGGTAGTGCAGTGATGATTAAGGCTTTCACCAGACTGTGCCGCTTTTATTACAAGGGCTTTGTGTAAATCTTGCCCTACACGCACAACAAACTTACCTGAAAACGCTTTTCCCGTAATTGATTCTGGCATAGGGAGTCCTTCTTGCTGATGAATTTCAATCCACTCCTCAACAATGCCACAAAGCTGCTTGTATACTTTTGCCTCATCTTTACCATGACAACAAGCGCCGATAAACCCAGGCGAAGACCCGATATAGCACTGATCTTCTTCTGACCATTCAACTAATTTTATATATTGGTCTGCAATCTTCATTTTTTGGCCTCTGCAATCTTTGACTTTACTTCCGTCTCCTGATATTTCAGGGCATCACTGCCAGGTTTTCCAGATATAGTGACCTTAACTCCTGACGGATGAAGAAAGTTTCTATGACTATCTTTTCCTCCTCTATTAGTGAATCCTGATTTCTCTAATAGAGAGATCAATTCACGTATTTTCTTTGGCATATGAGAATGATACTAAAATAGTACTACATGTCAAATTCTGGGAGTAGAGCTTTTTGTGATTATTACTTTAGTCATTGGTTAGGTTCCAGGCCAGATAAATTCAATGCGAATTCCTCCTGGCTCATTAAAAATCATGTGTTTCCTAGGGCCTGGGCCAAGGAATTCCGGCATAAACTCAATTTCGGTACCCGGATAAGCTTTTACTTTGTCCGCAATTTCATTAAGTTCGTTTTCTGATCTTACTTCGAGCGCAAAATGGTGAAGGCCTATGTTTTGCCTGAACTGGAATTCATTAACTAGAAGGCTGTGGTCTACTTCCCATAGGGTAAGGCGAATGCGGCCGTCACTTACAGCAGAACGAGGGTAGGTTTCGTCTCTTCCGGATTCCTCCCAACCTAAGCAGTCGATAAAAAACGAAACTGTTTGGTCAAGATTTTTTACCGAGAGACCGAGGTGATTTATTCCTTGAGTTTTATGCATTTATGTTTTGCCCGTGTTAATTTATTACTTAGCCAGTTTTTCCAATTAACTGACCATCAACAAACTTATGTAATACGCTTGATACTAATGTTTGATATGGAATACCTTCTTTTAAGGCACGAGCTTCCAAGGAACGAAGACCTCTTGAAGATAAACGTATATTTATGCGGGCATCTTTTTTAAATATTGCTTCAGCAACAGCCTTATGTTCTTCTTTGTCTAGTTTATTCATTAGATTCACCGTGATTTAATGTTTCGTTCAAGTCAATGATCTTGCACCACTTTGGTGGGCACATTTCTTCTTTTATAAATTTTCTGACTATTCTTTGGGACACTGTATCGTAGGCATTAATGTGCAGACTGAACGGTGATTTGCAAGCCAAGTGCTTTGGCTACTTTGGATACAGTCGCAAAGGTAGGGTTACCTTCCGATGAAAATGCCTTATATAGTCCCTCACGAGTAAGGCCAGTATCTCGAGCAAGTTGGCTCATGTTTTTTGCTCGTGCGATGACACCAAGCGCATGTACAATAAATGCTGGGTCGTCACCTGCTTCTTCAATACAGGCCTCAAGATAAAGTTCAATATCTTCGTCGGTTTTAAGGTGCTCAGCTGAGTCCCAACGTGTAGTTTTAATAGTCATGGATTAGTCCTCTAATTGCCTGGCAATATCTTTGGCTTTTGTAATATCAGCTTGTTGAGTGCTTTTATTACCACCTGATAGAAGAAGAACTACAGTATTCCCTCTTTGGATATAGTAAACCCTATATCCTGGTCCGTAGAATATACGTAGCTCACTCACGCCTGCACCAACTGGTGCTGTATCTCCAAAATTACCCATTTCAACTCTGTCAACGCGTGCCTGAATACGGGCACGGGCTTTCCTGTCTTTTAGGGAATCAAACCACTTGGAGAAGATTGCAGTTTTCCTAACCTCCATCATGTGTTAACTATAATTCACACAGTGAATGCTGTCAACTGTAGTTTACAGTAGGTATAGAGTACCTCAGGGCAAGAGCCTTTTACCTCACTTTACCTTCACGGCCTGGCAATAAATGCTTGCTTTGCGTGCCGGTTAAAACCAGCAGACTCATAGAACTTAAATGTCTCTTCATTTAAACGACCAGTTAGCAACATAACCTTATAGCAATTTTTTGACCAGGCATATTCTAATGCATGCACCAGGATACGATGGCCATGGCCTTGCCGACGAAATTCCTGGTGGGTTACAACATTTTCAATAACAGCGTACGGACGACAACCCCGAGTCATATTTTCAATGAGCGCTAAGCAACAGGAACAAATTAGCTGGTGATCGATATAAATACCGTAATAGATTGAGTCATTATTGTTTTGGATTTTACTCCAGACTTTTCGGACAACCTTCATGTCTGGCACTGGATCATCCTGTTCATGGAGATATTTGTATAGCTCCAGAAGTTGATCTAGCTCATTTTCCTCAATGGCCCGAATTTCCATGATTAATTGCACGTAGACAAGATGATTCCCTGGAGTGCTAGCCTCCAGAGAATCGTGGGTTAGCAAAGCCAGAGCGAAGCGGTAGTTTTGGCACCCCTCTGGTTGGATCTGTTAAATGCATTATTTGTTAAGCTCACGATCTATCATTCGATAAGCTGCAACTAATTTTTTGAGAAGATGATTATATTCGAGTTTACCTGAAGGCAAAAAAATATCATGGATACCTGCGTAGCGAAGATAATTCCTCCTATAATAATTATCCAGTTTTACAAGCTCTTCACTTTCTTTCTCTGATAGTGGTTTTATGCCATATTCAGAAATAACAGCATTGCCTAGTTTTACTAGTCTATGCCCATAAGTTCTTTTGAGTAAGGGGTTAAATTTATCGTATTCAGATAATAGTAGCAGGCCTTTTAAAGTAACCTCTATTCCTTGGCAGACGTTGTAAAGCTCAACATCTTTGCTCCCCTCAGCTCTTTTTAACAAAATTGCCGACTTCAAAAATGAATGGCCTCGCTCAAGCATCCAGCTCGCAATTGCTCTTTTAGCGTAATCCGTTAACGACATTATTTTTCAGTATTGATTTCATTTAACATCTGATCATGTAACACACACGAATATTGACTTACTGTTGCGGTATGTTCTCAATATTCTCCTAATCATTGCTATTTAAATCGCCGAAACCTCAACCAGAAAAAATCGAATTAAACTGCTGACTCGTCTTAACGAAGGTCGTGCACTTACTCAGCCATTTAAGCTTCTTGGCACCTGCATAGGTACAGGTACTTCGAATGCCACCGAGCAAATCCTGGATGGTATGGTTGATCTCGCCGCGGTAGGGGACCAAAATATCTCGACCTTCTGATGATCGATATTCTTTCAGCCCACCGAAATGCTTATCGTTGGCCGCGCGGGAACTCATGCCGTAGAACTGGACATATTTGCGTTCTTCGATGATGTCTTCCCAGTTATTGTCGGTTTTTGTCACTTCGCCAGATTTGTAGTATCGGGTGATGACTTCGCCACCACCTTCATCGTGACCAGCGAGCATTCCGCCTAACATGACGTAATCGGCGCCAGCAGCAAAGGCTTTGGCAAGATCACCGGGACAGGTACAGCCACCATCGGCGATGATATGTCCGCCGAGACCGTGAGCGGAATCGGCGCATTCGATGACTGCAGATAACTGCGGGAAACCGACACCGGTTTGAATACGCGTGGTACAGACACTACCGGGTCCGATACCGACCTTAACGATATCGGCACCGCTGAGAATGAGCTCTTCGGTCATTTCCCCGGTAACGACATTACCGGCGATAATGACGATGCCTGGGAAGGTATCCCGCATCTGTTTTATAAACATGGAAAAACGTTCCGAGTAACCGTTAGCGACATCGACGCAGACATACTTCAGGCGTTGTTGGGTAGCCTTGTATACCTGTTTGAATTTTTCGAAATCCTGTTCGGTGATGCCGGTCGAATAGGCGACATTTTCGGTGCGTCCTGGCTGACCGGCATTGAAAAAGTCTATCAGCTCTTCGGCAGAATAGTTTTTAACCAGACAGGTAAACAAGCCTAAGTTGGCCAGTTTATCGGCCATTGTGAAAGTACCGACACCGTCCATATTGGAAGCCATGATTGGTATTCCTCGATAATGTGGTTCAGCCTCGCTTGATTCGTAGTTTCGAAAACTGAAATTACGATATAAATCAACGTCCTTGCGGCTACCCAGGGTACTGCGTTTGGGACGGATTAATACATCTTTATAATCGAGCTTACTATCGTCTTCGATTCTCATGGTATACCCGGAAATTACGGCAAGAGGACGTTAGCATGATTCTATTACTGGTTCAATTTGGATAATAGTCGTTTCCCATGCGAGTCTTTTGAGCGTAAAATCAGTCACTCATCCACTTGGGCCACAGGGGTATCCGATGAGTAGTAATATTCAATCGCAGGCCATTATCATGAGTCTGCAACCTCTATTCGAACAGGCTGAAGCCGATAATCAGTGGTTTTACCACAATTCTGACGAAGCAGGCGAAGTTTGGGCATCACCCGGTTATTTGAAACAGGAACAAAGTGAAGGTCGGTTGTTATGGGCGCCGGAACACTGGGAATTACGCAGCCCGATTGATTATATGGCAGGCTTACACCGTAAGGCTGGTGAATTAATCGAGGAATACAACGAAATGGCTGAATTATTGCGCGTACCGAATGTACTGTTAATGGAAAAACAGGATATGAAGCCTGGCGCCAGAGTAGGCTGGATTTCGTAAAATTATACAGGCATAAAAAAGCCCCGAACATACCGGGGCTTTTTAATTTAACAAATTTTCTACAGATTTCCTACAAAGCCTAGAAGTCGAACTTCCCTGCCTGATATAACTTCGCCGCTGCTTCCCAGACCTCGCCTACCTTACCGTCGCCGACTGGTTTGCCATCGAGCTTAACAACGGGTGCAATTTCCTTACTGGAACTCGAAATCCAGATCTCATCGGCATCCCAGACTTCGTCCATCGTGATTACGCGTTCTTCAAACGGAATCGAACCGTCTTCGCGTAATACTTTTAACACCAGTTGCCGGGTAATACCGGGCAGGATTTGATTATCCAGTGGCGGTGTTGCAACGACGCCGTTCTTAACAATATAGGCGTTACAGGCACCGCACTCGGTTAACTCGTTTCTACCGTTGTATAGCAGTATTTCGCCGTCGCCTTTCACATGGCCCTGTTGATAATGGAGGACATTGCCTAGTAGTGAGATCGACTTGATATTGCAACGATCCCATCGTAAATCTTCGCCGGTTGAGCAGGTGTATGGCTTGACTACATTCCGATCGGCTACCGGCGGTGCTGGAATTTCGAAAGCAAAAGCAAATACGGTTGGCTCTATACCTTCAGGATAGGCGTGGTTTCGCTTGGTATCGGCACCACGAGTGACGTGGAGATAAAACCCCAGGTTACCACCGCCATTTTTTTCACAGAGGCTGGTGCAAAGCTCACGCCATTGCTCTTCGCTCCACTTGTGGTTGATGCCGATAGCGCCTAAACCATCGTTCATACGCGAGATATGTGGTCCGAAACCGACCATTCTTCCGCCGTAAGAGGGAATGACCTCGTATATGCCATCGCCGAATAAGAATCCACGATCTAATGGAGAAATGCGTGCTTCCTCAAGTGGCATATAAGAGCCGTTCAGGTATGCAATGGACATAAAAGTGCCTCGAAAATTATAAAGAATAAGAGAACAAAATGACCGCGAAGTAGATCAGAAAGCGAGCGGTTCAGAATAGAACCACATTTGGAAAAATACTGAGCCAGATTGGGATAATATACCTGACTCTGGTACGGTCTCCATAACTTATCAGATTAAACTGGCTTTATGAAATGAACATCTCCGATCAATATTCCGATTTCTCGCAGGACTGTCATTCTCTTGTCAGTAAATACCTAACTAAGGTTTTATTTGAACATCTCAAGGACAAACGAACTAATAACGGATTTAGTTTGCAGCAGGCGATTAACTCAGGCGTCGTTAACCCTGACAGTGGCATCGGTATTTACGCCGGAGACGAAGCGTCATATGCAACCTTCGCACCGCTTTTTGATCCGATAATCGAGGACTATCATGGGTATGGCAAAGACAGGCTACATATCAGCAATCTTAACCCCGAGGATCTGAACGCTGCTAATCCTGATCCCGAAGGCCACTATATAATATCAACCCGGATTCGGGTCGCGCGGAATTTACATGGCTTACCACTGGGTACTACAATTTCTACTGAGCATCGTAAGTTGGTCGAACAAAGGGTGGTTTCAGCACTCGAAAAATTAGTCGGAGACCTCGCCGGTAGATATTATCCACTTAAGACCATGAGCGAGGCTGATCGCGCTCGATTAATCAGTGATCACATATTATTCAAGGCAGGTGATCGTTTTTTGCAGGCGGCAGGGCTTAATCGAGACTGGCCAGAAAGCCGGGGAATTTTTCACAACAATGACAGGACTTTCAGCGCATGGGTAAATGAAGAGGATCATCTTCGGGTTATTTCCATGCAAATCGGCGGTGATATCAAGCAGGTTTTCACGAGATTGTCGGCGGCCGTGGCGGAGATTGGGCGCGAGTTAGAGTTTTCCCGTAACCATCATCTGGGATATATCACCAGCTGCCCAACTAATCTCGGTACAGCTATGCGAGCCAGCGTACACATTAACTTACCTAAGCTTGCGACCGATATGGCCCAGCTAACCAGTATTGCTGACGAATATCATTTACAGGTGAGAGGGATGCATGGGGAACATACTGCCAGCGAAGGCAGCATATTCGATGTCAGTAACCGCAGACGCCTGGGCGTTACCGAAGTCGAATGCGTACAGGATATGTACGATGGTATCGTCGTATTGATTAAAATCGAACAAACACTTTAAGCGAGCTACAACTTTAACTGAGAGAAGGCCTGAACGAGTCGGGTAAATGAAACGATTTATCTTCGTCATTAACAGGGCATCTAAAAGCCAGGGATACAGCCGCCAGTTGCAAATCTTGCTCGTCGCCACCGTTGTAAAGTCGATCTCCAAGAACTGCGAAACCTGCTTCGCTTAAGTGTCTTCGAATTTGGTGCTTACGCCCGGTTTCAATGATAACTTCGACCAACGAGTGATCCATTCGCTGATTGTACTCAAGCAAGCGAGCGTGAGTGACTGATTTACGGCCATCAATATCTTTGTTGTAAGTAAGGATTTCGCCTGGTTGACTAAAACGACCAATTACAACAGCCTGATATACCTTGTGAATTAATTTTTTTGCGAATAATTCTGATAATTGCTTTGTCGTATTTTTTCCGTGGCCAATAAGCATGAGTCCTGTCGCGGCTCTGTCCAAACGATGAATAGAGAAAGCAGGTCGATGCTGCCTATCGTTGGTCTCAATCCAGCGCATAATCGTACAGTGATCACCCCATTTGGAACCCTGGGAAAATACGCCTCTGGGTTTGATCCAGACGCTATAGTCGCCTTCGTCGGCAATTAAAACAGGTTCTTCAATACTCGCCCCCAGGACCTTTGGATTATAATAAAAATGTAATTGAGCACCGACAGGCAACTTCTTTTTAGCTCGCCGCAAACGATTGGTTCCCTGTTCGTTTGATAACCAGACAGCGCCTTTCTGCATGGCCTGCTTAATCTGAGTTATCGATAAACTAGAATATTCTGCTAGCAATGTCGTGGCCTGACAATCGGGTTGACTGATGTCGATATGAAATTCTGAAGCAGGCATAGGTTAAAGACGTTTAACAAGAGGGCGACTCGTGAATGATATCTCAAATCTCTCGCCTGCACAGACTCATCTGCGGGGCCATTTTGATTTGATATCGATTGTGATAGCCTGCGACCTCAACAGTTTAATAATTTGACAGGCATGGATCGTGTTAATAGTCCCCTATAGTACAGCTCTCAAACTTGCCAAACCGCCGATTGTTACCTATATCGTATCCCTACTTTGCTTGTTGGTATTCGTTACTGGTCTCAATGAGGAGTTCTGGTACGAACCGACTAGCTGGAACCCCATAGCGATGATTACGGCTTCGTTGGCACATGCTGACTGGTTTCATCTGCTAGGGAATTTGGTGTTTTTTCTGGCATTTGCTCCGGCCCTCGAAATTTTGATCGGTAGCAAAATTCGTTATATCTGGATAATGATCTTCATTTCTCTGGTAGTAGGGGTGAGTTACTCATTTTCTATTTTAATTGGTAATGCTAACCCTTTACCGACTCTGGGTCTTTCTGGCGTGGTCACCGGCATGATTGGGCTGTCAGCATTTTTAATGCCGCAGGCCAGGATCAGAGTATTCGGTTGGTTTGTTGTTGTCTGGAAAATTTTCTATGTACCTGCTTGGGTATTAGCCGTAATTTATATCGGCCTCGATGCCTGGGAAATGGTTACCGAGGAAAACTATCACGGCATTAATGTGGTTGCTCATGTCTCGGGCGGTGTGGCTGGTTATCTATACGGATTCCTCTGGTTGAAAGAGCGCAGAGAAGATACTCGAGAAGAGCTCGAACAGGAAATCGAAGTCATGAAAGTCGAACAAAAACATGGCAAGAGGAGATCAGAGGCATTCAGGGGTAAGGTAGCAACGGAACAACGTCAAATCGAACGGCAACAGGTACTAGACACCGATAAATTCATGGGGAAGGTTTATCAATGCGTTAAGACCCATCGTGATGCCGAGGCTATTAACCTGCTGTTGTCGAGATACGATTTAGATACACCGATAATGGAACTGGAAAACGTATATAAGCGAGTGGAAGAATGGGGGGCGTCACGAACCCAGCTATGCATTGGTCGACTGATTATTCATTTGTTAGATCAGGATAAACGACACGGTAGGGCGTTTGCCTATATCGATAAATGCCATTCGATTAGTCCGCAGTTTGTACTGGCTGATTTATCAAAAACTCTATTTTATGCACGGTTTGCAATCGAAACGGGGAAACTTGATATCGGCAAGAATATGGTGGTTGATTCAGAGAAGCGCTACGGGAATATGGTAAATGCTGATCAGTGCCGTCAGTTCCATCATTATATCTTGAAAAATCAGGCAGGCTGATGGTGTTTTTTATAAATATGAGCAACCATTTTCATTGTTAGATTTAGCACTAACATTCGCTATTTTAAGCCTGACATTTGCCGGGTTAAATGAAATAGTATTCAAACGTTATAGTGCCGAACAACGCTCGCGAGGCATGATGATCAGCGGCGTAGGTGTGATCTGGAGTCTGCTGTTACTGGCTGACACGACGATACTGGGAGATGGTATTAGCTTTACTACCGAGACCTGGTGGTATGGACTGATCGCAGGCCTTGTCGTCGCTTTCGCCAATATATTCTTACTCGAGTCCCTGCGACATATGGAAGTCAGCCTGGGTTCGACAATTTATCGCTTGAATACGATTTTGGTCGTCATTCTATCGATCGTATTTCTCGGTGAATCGCTTTCAGTAATGAAGTCCGCCGGTGTATTTTGTGGCGTCGTGGCCGTGCTACTGTTATATCGCCACCAGCATTCCACCGGACAGATTGAGTCTCTCAAACTAGGTCTAACATTGGTCATCAGCGGTGCTTTATTACGCGCTGTGTATGGTGTCGTTACCAAGGCAGGCCTTTCACAAGGCATCGATGCCGATGCCTTAATGCTATTGTCAGCGCTTAGCTGGATTGTCTCAGGGATAATGTATGCTTACTTTATTGAACATCGTTACGCTATCACCCGAAAGAAAATCATCTATTCTTTGGTCTCCGGCTGCCTGGTTTACGGAATTGTTAAGAGCCTGGTAACTGCTTTAAGCTACGGCGAAGCTAGTGTCGTCATTACCATTGCTAATCTCAGCTTTCTAATGGCGTTGCTAGTCGCTTTAGTCCTGAAAATGGAAAGATTAAGCGGACGAAAAGTCACTGCCATGGGATTCGCCGTTGGTGCCATTATATTGTTAACACAGGCGTGAGCCAGAACTGTCTGATCGGGTAAAGCAGGGTATTATTTCGCCAATAACTTCCTTACCTGGTTACTGCAAACGATTTGGTGATCCTTCATATAGGCTTCGTGATTTTCTTCTACCTTAGCCAGGTCGTAAACGTAGTTGACCATGAGCCCAAACGATTGCTGCTGGCCTTTTTCTGACTGGTCAGCCAAAGGGTTTATGCGATCCAGCATTGCGCCATTTTTCAAATGGAATCGGGCCACCGGATCCAGCGGTTCGTCACGAGGCGTTTTCTGCTCAAGATAATAGCTGGCAGCGAGCTGCGATAACCTCGATTGTGTATTTTCATCGGGCTGATTTTTACACTGTTCGACAATCGTCGCGATTTCTGGGTTCTCGATTGCCTGTTGCTGTAACCAGGATCGAAACCCCGGTGCTGGGGAAATGGTGACGAACTTTTTCAATTGAGGGAAGCGTTGTTTGAGGCTGGTGGCAACCTGCTTAATTAGAAAATTGCCAAAGGAAACGCCAGCAAGCCCGGTATGGCAATTCGAAATCGAGTAAAAAATGGCGCAACTGGCGTCTTCAGGCGCGATCTCTTTTCGCCCATCATCCAGTACCTCGGTGATTTTGGACGGCACCGACTCAGTTAAAGCTACCTCGACAAAAACCAGTGGCTCATCTTCCATGGAAGGATGAAAAAAAGCGTAGCAATGGCGATCCTCTGGCTCAAGGCGGCGCCTCAATTCGCGCCAGCTACCAATTTCGTGGACAGCCTCGTAGGCTATTATTTTTTCGAGTATATGTGCAGGTGTCGTCCAGTCGATGGGCTGCATCAGTAAAAACCCACGATTAAACCAGGCACCGAAAAGATGCCGAAAGTCGTTATCCGTGCGACCCAGCTCTGGATTTTGTTTTTTATGCTTTAGCAGACTTTCGCGTACCTTCACTAGCCGCCGAGTCCCCTCAGGTGCCAGATTCAAACGTCTTAATAGCTCTTGTCGTCGCGGCTCGGCAGTCCGGGTCAACTGATCGAGCATTCGGGCATTGGGATTAATCTCGTATTGGGCGACAACCTCTTTAAGCGCTTCGATATCAAGGTCGTAGTCGTTATTTAATATTTCAAAAAAGTCACTGCGTTCTTCGTCACCGAGCCTTTCGAATGCATTCAGAATTCGTGCGGCGAGCAACAGGCTCGAATATTCCCCATCAGAATCCATAGTCATCTGGCAGAGTTCCTTAATGGTAGCCGACTCTTCACCAAATAAATGTTTACGTATCGAAGATGAAGCCCAGTTTCGCAGACTAAGTGATGGCTTTAATTCCTGAAATATTCTCATTGTGCTCATTAGTTAAGAGGGGACAGGACAAGGACGGCTAACGATAACTGATAGTGTAGCTCTGAATTTAAATTATCGGCACTTTAATTCCACGAAAGATTAATTAAACCCCACTATCAATTAGATTATCGATTAATTAGACTGGCGATGAATTGAACGGATTATGTATTAATGTTAACCAGTAGAGAACTTCCTTACTCTTTTTGCAAGAAATTTGGTGTCGTTGCCGATGTATTGTTGGCAAGCGGCCAGTTAAACCTCATTCATCGAAAAGATACTCCGCTTGCAGCGATCATTGAGGCGCAGCGTATATTAGGCATGGTCGATCAGGTTACCGTAGAAAATGACCAGGAGTTCAATCGGCTACTGAGTCGGCATTTCGAAAATAACCGTGAGACTTCGTTTGATGAGGCCGAAAAAATAGGTGGGGAGCTAAATCTCGACCAAGTAGCCAGTGAATTGTCTGAACCCGAAGATCTGCTCGAAAGCGATGACGATGCGCCGATAATTCGGCTCATCAATGCATTAATCACCGAGGCCATTAAGGAAAACGCTTCGGATATCCACGTAGAACCTTTCGAGACTCGGCTATCAATACGGTTTCGGGTTGACGGTGTATTGCGGGAAGTGCTGGAACCACCACGGCAAATTGCGAGCCTGTTATGTTCGCGCATCAAAGTCATGGCAAAACTCGATATCGCCGAAAAACGCCTGCCTCAGGATGGTCGAATTTCACTCAAGGTAGCCAATCGGCCGGTCGATATCCGAGTTTCTACCTTGCCTTCTGGACATGGTGAAAGAGTCGTCATGAGAATTCTCGACAAACAGGCAGGAAAACTGGATTTACGTCAGTTGGGTTTGGCCGATGAAACGCGTGATCGACTATCAAAGTTGATTCAGAAACCGCATGGTATTTTACTGATTACCGGGCCTACAGGGTCGGGTAAAACAACCACGCTGTATGCGATACTTTCCGCGATTAACGATGCCACACGCAATATCCTGACTGTCGAAGATCCGATCGAATACGATTTAGACGGCATAGGCCAGACTCCAGTGAATACCAAGGTTGATATGACTTTCGCCAAGGGTTTGCGCGCGATACTGCGGCAGGATCCCGATGTAGTCATGGTTGGCGAGATACGCGATAGCGAGACCGCACAAATCGCCGTACAGGCCAGTCTTACCGGCCATCTGGTATTGTCGACGTTGCATACCAATTCGGCGGTCGGTGCAATCACCCGATTACAGGATATGGGAGTCGAGCCGTTTCTACTTTCATCGACATTACTTGGAGTGATATCGCAGCGCCTGGTCAGAAACCTGTGTAGCGAATGTCGCACGCCATTGAAATTGAATGAATCTGAATACAAAGATTACGGCCTGGATAGCGATATTGAACTATTTCAGTCCGAAGGCTGTCCAGTCTGCCTACAAACCGGCTATCGAGGGCGGTCGGGCATTTACGAACTGGTCGAAGTCGACGACGAGATTTCGACCATGATTCACGATGGCGAAAGCCAGGCTAAAATCGAACGCTATTGTCGCACCAAAAGTCCAAGCATTCGTGACGATGGTATGCGTAAAGTAGAATTGGCTAGCACTACAATCGATGAAGTCCTTCGCGTAACGCGCGAGAATCTATAATCATGTTCGGTGTATATGCACAGCGTAAACTAACGCCTCATCAGGGATTATGAGCGCATTCGAATATCAGGCGGTTGATGCCGGTGGTAAAACCCAAAAAGGTTTAATCGAAGCCGATACCGCGAAACAGGCTCGCCAGCAGCTACGCGGTATGAACCTGATGCCGGTAGAGGTTGGAGAAGTCAGTAGTAGTGCTTCGAAAGTCAATGCTGGCTCGCGTCGCGATCGTATCAATGTGCCTACCGTAGCCTTAATTACTCGCCAGTTAGCCACTTTAGTCGGTGCAGGACAACCAGTGGAGTCGGCTTATTTGACGGTTTCGAAGCAATCTCCCAAACCACTGGTTAAACGCGTTTTACTGGCAGTTCGTGCTCGCGTCCTGGAGGGTCATCCGTTGTCTGAGGCTTTGACCGAATTCCCCCGTATTTTTGATAAAATGTATTGTGCCTCTGTACACGCCGGTGAGCAATCGGGCTTACTAGATCTGGTTATGGAGCGACTGGCCGATTATCTGGAGGCCAAGCAGGCGCTGCAGCAAAAAACGACGTTAGCGCTGGTTTATCCGATATTGCTCAGCGTTGTCGCTCTAGGACTGGTATCGGTATTGTTAATTTTTGTGGTTCCTCAAATCATACAGGTCTTCGATGGTTTCGATCAGGAGCTGCCTCAGATCACGCAATGGCTCATCGCTATATCCGATTTTTCTCGCGCTTACGGTGTGGCGATTATTATTACGGTAGTCATTTCGTCGATGGTATATAACCAGTTATTAAAGCTGGATGGATTCCGATTTATTCGCGATAAGTTTCTACTCAGCATTCCTCTGGTTAAATATCTGGTGCGCTTGTCGAATACGGCTAGATTTACCAGAACAATGAGCATCCTAGTCTCCAGTGGTGTCACCGCTCTCGAATCGATGCATATTTCGAGCGAAGTTATTATCAACCAACCGATGAAAAAAGCAGTGCTTGCAGCCGCCGACCGCGTCAGAGAAGGGGAGCTGATTTCACAGGCTCTGGATCAAACCGGCTATTTTAGCCCCATGGTGCTCCAGTTGATCGCCAATGGTGAGGCTAGTGGCGCACTTGGCGATATGCTTGAGCGTTCAGCGCAGGCCGAGGAAAATGAGTTTGCCCGAATTACCGCAATCTTCGTAGGCCTGTTCGAGCCCGCCATGATACTGCTAATGGGCCTGGTAGTACTGGCAATTGTGCTGGCTATCCTATTACCCATATTCGATATGAATGATCTCATTCAATAGAAAATATAGCTCTGACTGGTATTTTGTAGCCGCCATGATTACCTTAATGTTGTTATTTCAACTGATAGGATCGGAGGTGTTCCGTTATCAACAAAACTGGTTAGACAATAGTGAGTACTGGCGAGTATTGTCTGCCCATTGGGTTCATGTCAACTGGAAACATCTGTTTTTAAATGCTGCCGGTTTGTTATTGTGTCTTTCAATTGCCAGGCCAGGCTGGTCATATACTCGTTGGCTGCTTTACCAGGTTTATTTCGCTCTGGGAATATCCTTCCTGTTTACCCTGTTCAACCCTTGGTTAGACTGGTATGTCGGTTATTCGGGTATCCTCTATGGCATATTCCTGCTGGCTGCAGTTGATTTATATAATCGTGACCAATTGATTGCAGGGTTACTCGGGGCGGCGATTGTGATTAAAATCACGCTTGAGCAAACCAGTGATATAAACCTGACGACTAGTGATATGATAGGCTCCCCCGTTATCGTAGATGCGCATTTATATGGCGTCATACTGGCCATTTTTATCGCCAGTGTGAATCGGGTTATTAACATCATGAAACACGATTGAACATAATTTAGAGGTACAGGAATTACATGGATTCATCGATTAACCGATTTCAACGTCAACAGGGGTTTACCCTGCTCGAAATCATTGTCGTGGTGGCGATTATTGCGATTCTGGCCGCGTATATTGCGCCTAAGGTTGCTGGTAGAGTCGATGACGCCCGGGTTAGCAAGGCGAAAAGCGATATCCGTGTGCTCGAATCATCTCTTGAATTGTATAAGCTGGACAATTTCAGCTATCCCAGCTCAGATCAGGGCCTCGAGGCATTGATTAATAAGCCTGGTGGCGCAGAGCTAAAAAACTGGCGTAAGGGCGGCTATATTAAAAAACTCAGCAAGGATCCCTGGGGCAATGATTATCAATACCAGCTTCCAGGTAGTAATGGTGAATTCGATATCTTTTCTCTCGGTGCCGACGCAGCAGTAGGAGGCAGCGATGAAGCCGCCGATATTGGAAACTGGAATCTCGACGCCTGAGAAAAGACAATTCGCGCAACGAGGGTTTACTCTTTTTGAAATTCTCGTCGTCGTTATTATCGTTGTCATCACCGTTTCGGCGATTATTTTTTCTACTACGCTAAGTCGTGGTGATAATGACCTGAAACTGTTGGGCAATGATCTCAGCAAACTTATCCATCTACTTTATCAGGAAGCGATCTTCGAGAATCGAAATTATGCCATTTCGTTAAACCCTCAGGATTTTAACGTGCTCGAATACAATGGCGAAGAATGGACAATCAGCAATCAATCATTTTTTCGTAAGATCAAACTTGGCGAAACTCGCCAGTCGAGTCTAATCATCGATAACCTGGATGTTTCTGTAGTCGATCCTTCCAGTGTGGTGCCACATATTCTAATTTTATCGAGCGGTGAAATGACGTCGTTCGAGTGGGAAATTATCGATAGTAACCTCGATTCAAAAATCATTTTACAGGGTGACTTTTTAGGCAATGTTTTAATGCTGGGTCCGGTGTCGGCTTCCGATGTTTAGACAAAAGGCCTTTACTCTGTTGGAAGTTATGATTGCCTTAATGGTCATCGTGATTTCGCTGGTGGCAATTATGGATAGCGCCTCAAATTCAACCTGGCGAGCCTCTTACCTCCAGGAAAAAACTATCGCCGGCTGGATTGCGCAGAACCAGATTGCGCTATATCGAGCGAAGAAAACCTGGACCAGCGCTTCGAATAGTAGTGGACAGGTGGACATGGCAAGTCGTGAGTGGGAGTGGAAGTTAAGTATTAGTAAAACCGACGATCCCTTATTGCGACGTCTAGACGTAGAGGTCTATCTGGATAACGATGATGCCATTAAAGCTACCGCGACAGGTTTCATTGGCAAGCTATGAATAACAGGTTAAAACAAGCTGGATTTACTCTGTTCGAAATGGTTGTCGCGGTCGGCATATTTGCGGTCATGGGTGCCATTGCCTACCCCGGTCTTACGCAAATGGCGAAGACTGGCCAGGCGGTCAGCGAATCGAACCTGCGTATTTCTGAGTTGCAGTTTGCGGTGGCGTATATCAACCGGGACTGGCTACAGGTGTCGCCACGGAAAATTCGCAATCGATATGGTGACGAAGAATCGAATATCCTGATCGAAGACAACAGTATTACTTTTACCCGGGGTGGGCGTAGCAATTTACTCCAGCAGAAGCGTAGTAGTTTACAGCGGGTCACCTATAGCCTTGTCGGCAAAAACCTGACCCGCCAGCATTGGTTATCACTCGATCAGGGCATAGGCGAAGAAGCATTCAGTACTGTTTTATTGAAAAATGTTAATGACTTCGAGATTGGTTTTATCGATAGCTCTGAAAAGATCATCGAGACCTGGCCCGCTACCCAGGAGATTGAGAGCCAAAAGCCAATTGCATTAAGCTTTAGTATCGATCTGGATGGTTTTGGACTGATTAATCGAATTCTTGAGGTGCCTGAAGGTGTTCTGTAAACAACGCCAACAATCAGGAATAGCACTTTTGATGGCCATTCTTGTCGTGGTTGCGGCAACAGCGATTAGTGTCTCGATGATTCACGACGAAGCTTTCCTGATACGTAAAACTTCGCGAGTACAACTGCTCGACCGAGCGCGCCTTTATGCTCTCGGGCTGGAAGACTGGGCTAGATTGATTTTGAAGCGAGATCAGGATGATTCTGATGTAGACGACTTAAGCGAAGACTGGGCTTTCGGTGTACCAGGCCTGCCGATTGAAGCTGGGTACCTGGCAGGTTTTATGCAGGACGAGCAGTCTAAAATCAACCTTAATAACTTACTAGAATCCGAAGAATCGGTAAAAAGATTGACGCGTTTATGCAATAATCTCGATGTCGATCCGGTATTTATTCCAGCCTTGTTGGACTGGATCGATGAAGATCTGGATGTAAGATACCCTGATGGTGCCGAAGAACATTATGATACCTATCGGGTTGCCAATCGTAAGATCGCCGATATTAGCGAATTGCTACTAGTGAAAAACGTTACCACGGAAATGTACCAGCAGTTGAAACCATATATCACCGCTTTGCCGACTACTACCGGGATTAATATTAATACCATGTCCGAGACAGTATTTATGACTCTAGGTGAAGATTTAAATAGCGAAACTTTTATACAGGAACGCGAGGAAGAGTCTTTTACCAGCGTTCAGCAATTTATAGAGCGCTTACAGATTCCTGTTGAAGAAGCTGATCTTGCTGTGAGCACCGAGTATTTCGTTGCTAACGGGCAGGTAGTACAGGGTGACCTGGAATACAATTTTGAAACACTAATACACCGAAGTAATGAAGGTGTGACAGCCGTAATCAGCAGATCATTGGGATTGTTTTAATGTCACGACTGTTATTACGCTTTCACGATGCCACGCTGGATAGTTTTGACTGGGTGGTTAGCGACGAATCCGGCTCAGTCGGATCAGGCTGGCAACAAAGTAGTCAATCTGAGTTGAGCGCATTGCTTTCGAAACAGGCATTACCGGTCGTGTTCGTGATACCACAGCAACACGTTTATTTAACCGAATTTCAGGTGCCCGAAAAAGCCTCAAGGCAAATTCTGTCATCAATCGAATATCAAATTGAAGATCAGCTGGCTCAGGACACCGAGTTGCAACATTTCGCCACGGGTGGGGGTAGTGAAAACAAGGTTCCAATAATCGTGGTCGAGCAGTCGATAATGGAAGACTGCCGATCCCTCCAGAAAAAGTATGGAGTAAGAGTAGTTCAGATTATTCCCGAAATATTCCTTTGCCCGTGGCAGGGCAAGACCGGCGAAGTGAACCTTATCGAAAGCCACCAGGGATTTCTGCTTCGTTATGGAGCTTATCACGGGATCAAAATTCAGCAGCATTTGCTGGGATCGGTACTCGACTTAATTAATCGAGAGCAGTCAATTGAATCGGTAAATTATAACCTGGCGGATGAAATCGCATTTGAGGATATTAAGATCGATTCATATCCTGCTAATTATTACCCAGCGTCCGCTTTAACTTTTGATGTGAATAGCACCGATATCATAAACCTGCAGCAGCGACAATTTCAGGCATCGTCACAATGGTTGAAATTATTCCAGGTCTGGAAAAGCGTCGCTGTACTAATTCTTCTTCTCCTTGGTGTTGGGGTTTTTAGCCGCGTATTAGCGCTGCAGGACATGGAATCCGAACTGGCAACTGTCAAGGCGAGTCAATATGAGTTGGTTAAAAAGTATCTTGGGCCAAAAATTACCCCAGCCGATAACCTGAAGAAGGAAGTGATTAAGATATTGCAGCAGAACGGCGAGGCAACGGATCAGAGTGGTTTTCTTGATTTACTGTTAGTATTCAGCCAGTCAAAGTTGGCTTTTCCGTCGATTGAAGTCGTTAAAATTGGATATCAACAGCAGCGTTTGAGCGTTGATTTTAGTAGTGAACAACTTGACAAAGTCGAAGCGCTGCAAGCCGCTTTGAATGCGACAGGCCTAACGATCAATTTGGAGCGCCTTAATATTAAGCCTGATTTTATTTCAGGCCAATTTGTGGTTGAGGGTAGTCAAGATGGCTGAATTTCTTTCTCGCTATAGCGCCAGGGAACGACTGATTGTCATCTTCGGATTAGTCATGTTAGCCGGGATGGCCATTCATGCATTCGTGATTGAACCCTACCAACAACGCCTGGTGATGCTTGAAGAAGAACTGGCGCAGAGTAGGAGCGATTTGCTGTGGATAAAATCAGTTGCACATCGCCTGTCCTCCGCAGGCTCGAGCCAGCCATCACAGGGCTTCAGTGGTTCACTGGCAAACCTGATTAATCAAACGGTTAAACAGCAAAAGCTTGATTCTTTTCTGGATCAGATGCGTCCTAACGGTGAAGACGAAATTAGCGTGCGCTTTAGTGCGATTCCCTTCGATAAACTGACAGATTTCGTCGCGCAGATGAACACCCAGGGTTTGACTGTAAAAGACTTTAAAATCAATGCGGGCGATAATCCAGAACAAGTAGACAGTAACCTGCTGCTAGAGAAGGCATAAACATAAAATGCGACGTCGAGTAGGTTTTTCGCTTTTCTTTTTTTTGTGCCTGATTGTTTCGTTGGCTCTCAATATGCCGCTAGTGCATGTTTTGTCTCGGATCGATTTACCTGAAAAATTATCTATTTCCGGACTCGATGGCTCCATTTTAAACGGCAGCGTGGAACTGCTCCTGATTGACCGGATAGCGGTTAACAACTTCCAGTATCAATTTAAAAGCAGCTGCCTGTTGAGTATCGGTGTTTGTTATCAATTTCAATTTGAACAGGGGAGGGGGGTTGTGAAGGCCAATCTGTTCGATCAAAGCCTGACGCTAAATAAATTCCATATAACTTATCCACTGGAGGATTTATCAGCCTATGCAGATAAGTTACTGGTGCAGCCAACCGGCTTGCTAGATTTATCGATTGAGTCAATGTCGCTGAAAAATCAACAGATTAATCAGATTAACGCCACCGCCTTGTGGCAGGCTGCGGGTGTGTCGGGAGAGTCAATCAATTTGGGCGACTACGAATTAATACTGAGTTCTGGCAACCAGGCTTATCAATTTCAGTTAAGAGACAAAGAAGCCGTATTAACGGTGGATGGTAAAGGACAGCTCAAAGCAAACGGGCAGTACTCGGCCAATATTTCGATTCGGTCAGAACCCGGTCTTAATCGGTCAATCAAATCGGCACTGGAATTTGTTGCCAAAAAGCAGGGCTTGAACCAGTACAATATTCGTAGATCAGGAAATTTACCATCTCAGGTAATATCTCGCCTTAGCTTCCCAGACAAATAATCCAAGACAAATAGACAATATGCGAACTATCGCTCGCGGGCGTACCGAAAAAGCCAATACTAACCGTGCAGACTGGGCTAACATCAAACAGATGTTGCCCTTTGTCTGGGCCTACAAAGGGCGAGTTATGCTGGCGCTCTCTTGTCTAATGCTGTCCAAGCTGGCGATGGTTGGTATACCGGTGATATTGAAATATATCGTCGATATATTGGATACAGACGCCGGTGCGCCGGTTGCAGCAGTACCAATAACGTTATTGCTGGCTTATGGTTTTCTGCGTTTTAGTAATGCAGGGTTTAACGAATTACGCGATGCGTTGTTTGCCCGTGTTCGCTATCACGCGATGAACAGTCTGTCGGTAAGTACCCTGAAACATCTTCACCGACTCTCGTTGCGGTTTCATCTGGAACGTAATACCGGTGCAATATCGCGCGATCTGGAGCGGGGTGCACAAAGCATTAGTTCAATCCTGAATTACCTGGTATTTAATATTATACCGACCAGTGCCGAATTTTTACTGGTCGCGGGTATTTTATATAGTCAGTACGATAGTCACTTCGCCATCATTATTTTTTTTACGGTGCTTCTATATGTTGGCTTCACTCTCGCCGTTACCGAATGGCGTATGCATTATCGCTTCGATATGAATGCTTATGACTCAACAGCAAACGGTCGGGCAATGGACAGTTTGATGAATTACGAGACAGTGAAGTATTTTAATAACGAGGAACATGAAATTTCACGTTATCGAAAAACCATGTTGCTATGGGAGGAAGCAGCGGTGAAGAGTCAGAGCACCATGTCGCTGCTTAATTTTGGACAGGGTGCAATTATCGCCATTGGTGTCACAGGCATTATGTATCTTGCTGCTGAGGGCGTGGCTAATAAATCGCTAAGTCTTGGCGACCTGGTATTAATTAATACGATGATGCTGCAATTATTTTTACCGCTTAATTTCCTCGGTATTATTTACAGGGCCTTGAAATATGCCCTGGCAGACATGGATATGATTATCCGGCTATTACAAAAACCGGTAGAAATCGTAGACAAGGAAAACGCATCGACACTAAAGCTGGATCAGGCCACCGTCGAATTCAGGCAGGTTTCGTTTAATTACGATGACAATCGGACTATTTTAAGCGAGATTAATTTTAAGGTTGAAGATGGTAAAAAACTAGCGATCGTCGGTCCTTCGGGTGCCGGTAAATCGACTATCGCACGTTTATTATTCCGCTTCTACGATGTTAACCACGGGAAAATTTTAGTCGGCGGAAAAAATATAGCGGATATAACCCAAAGCAGCTTACGCCAGGTTATCGGCATCGTGCCGCAGGATACGGTGTTATTCAACGATACTATTTTTTATAATATCCAATATGCCAGACCACAGGCGAGCGAGGCCGAAGTTATCAAGGCTGCAAAATCAGCTGATATTCATGATTTTATTCAGAATTTACCAGAAGGCTATGAAACCGTAGTTGGCGAACGTGGTTTAAAACTATCGGGTGGTGAAAAACAAAGAGTAGCCATTGCCAGGGTGCTACTTAAGGATCCACCGATCCTGGTCTTTGACGAAGCGACTTCGAGTCTCGATAGTCGGTCAGAAAAAAATATCCTGTCCGAGCTTTCCAGCATATCTCGTAACAAAACTACGTTAGTGATTGCACATCGGCTGTCTACAATCGTCGATGCGGATCATATAATCGTGCTCGATAAAGGACAGGTAAAAGAGCAGGGTAGCCATCAACAATTAATCGAACTTAACGGTACTTATGCCGATCTTTGGGCGATTCAGCAAAAGAAGAAGAAAACTGAAAAAGCTATCGAGGCTTTAAGCTCGGCGGTCGAATTATCTAATGAGTAGTCAATCCCAATGCGGAGCTAGCGAACCCTTCGCCTTGCGTGTCATAGGTGATGATATGGCACCGGAGTTTTGCGATGGTCATATCGTTGTCGTTGATCCTGGCGGGTTGGTCAAATCAGGCTGTTTCGTAGTTGTTGATACGACTGACGACGTAATACTAAGGCAGCTTCGTGTCGAAAATGATCGCTATTGTCTAACTGCATTAAACAATAAAAATGCCGAGATTTACCAGGACAACCTGGATGGAATTATTGGCGTAGTTAGCCAACGTGCCGGGCGGCGCCGACGTGAAGCTAAGCGGTATGATGTCTGACAAGACTAGCTAGCCGATTCCCCAACCTTTGAATTTTTTAATCCATGTTCTACGGCAAGAACCGCAGCTTCGACGCGAGAATGGATATTCAACTTTCTCAAAATTGCCTTAACGTGCAATTTCACCGTACCATCAGAAATTCCCAGATTACGAGCAATAACCTTGTTGCTTTGGCCTTCAGCGAGCAAGCCGAGAATTTCAGTTTCGCGGGGTGTCAGATGTTCGAACGGTGAATTGTCTTCATCGAGATCCGGAAAGTTACCCTGTACTACTTTTGCTAACACGGGTGCTAAAGTAGGCGCGACAACGGTTTTGCCTTCGACGATGTCACGCAGTGCGACTACCAGCGTGTCGGGATCCATATCCTTCAACAAATATCCTCGGGCGCCAGTACGAAGCGACTCGACCAGGTCACGTTCATCTGTGCTGGTTGTTAACACAGCGATAGGCATTTTCACCTCCTTCTCCTTAAGCTGTGAGAGCACACCAAGGCCATTGATTTCTGGCATGCGCATATCGAGTAGTATGATATCAGGCAGCAACTCTTCTACCAGTCGCATGCCCTCATTGCCATCGCCAACTGAGGCAACAACGTCGATTTCTCGTCGAGATAGCAGGCTTTCGAGACCCTCGCGAAACAGTGTATGGTCATCAATGATAAGAACGCGTAATTTTTTTGAGTTTGACATTGTTAGTTACTCTGTTTATGGCTACTTTCTATTGAGACTACTTCTTCGGGTGCTTTGTCTTTCTGATCTACCTCGAGAATAATACGAGTACCTTCTCCAGGGTCGCTTTCCAGAGAATAACTTGCTTTTATCCTGGCTGCACGTTCACGCATACTTTTCAGGCCAATTTGCTCACCGGGAAGGATATCACGAGCCGTGGCTTTGATGCCGACACCATCGTCTTCGATGAGAATCTGTACGCGGCTTTCTTCTAAATGGCGTACCATTACACGTGCGACGTCGGCTTCGCTATGTTTACGAATATTATTTAAAGATTCCTGAACAATACGCATGACTTCCAGATGGACCCGATCCGAAAACTGTATGGGTTTCTCGATGGTGTGCTGGAAAAAAATAGGTATGTTGGACTCGCTACGAAATCGTTTTACCAGGTCTTTTACGGCATCAATAATCGGCTGACTACTAATCGGCGCCTGAAAGTGCGCTATCAGACTGCGCAATTCGATATTTGCTTCCTCGACAGTATTCTCTATTCGTTCCAGATGCTGCAAGGAATCACGCTCGCCTTGCTGCTGTAAAATTTCATCCAGAACCCTAATCTGAAAACGCATACTGGTCAGAGTTTGTGCGAGGGAATCGTGTAATTCAAAAGAAAGTCGATTCCTCTCCTGGATTATAGAAAGCTGATGTGATTCGTCGTCTAGTCTCGATTTGGCGATTGCCATGCCAAGGTGTTTGCCAATGCTGGTAAACAGTTCTCTGTGATCTTCGTTTTCTCGATAGTTGGAACGTTCGATAAACAGATTAAATACTCCCAGAGTTTGCCCTTGATACTGAAGGGGTACTACTATAAGGGCAAGATTATTCTGAAATGCGCGATTATCGATCGCTTCATAGCAAAATTGCAGTTTATCCTGATAGATAAAGCCATCAAACTCTCGGTTTAGACTACAGGCACATTCATTATAAGGTACGGCTTTACCGCAAAGTGGCAGGCTTTCATCGATTCCTTTGCTGGCAACCAGTTCCATTTTGTCTTCTGCATTGAGCAAGCGTACCGTGCCCGCTGTCGCATGGAATGAACGCACCATTTGTCCAAGGAAATGCTCTAACAGCTCACTAAGGTTCAGGGACGAGTTTATAGTCGAGGCAATATCGTAAAGTATCTTTAGTGAAAGGTTTTTCTGATCCGTGTATTCGGTATAGCCGATGAGTTGTTGTTCGGTATCTCGGGCCAGGTTTTTCATCATGGTTCCAAAATCATTGAGATCGATAGCCAGCTCTGACATTTGGCCATAATTCGGAACAGACATTTTACTATCCAGTTCACCACTACGCATCTGTTGAACCCATGACTCTAGATTAAGTAGCGGTTTGATATAGTCTTTCCACTGAAATCGTACGATGGTAAATAAAATACCCGCATTCAGGACGCAGATTAAGCTAAAGGCGATATTAGCGCTATCCGACGAGCCAGGCGGATAATAGATGCTGCTTAGAATTAAGGTCGGCATGAAAATTATAAGCAAGATTATAGAGCTAAGAATCCGGTATTTAACAATGCAGGAGTTGATTCGTTGCCATTGTGAGTTAATCGAGAAGAGTTGCGAGAACCAGTCAGCAGGTTCTACGACTTTATTTCTCGACTCGGCTTTCATGCTTTAACCAACTTTATCGGAAGGAATCGAACAGTTGGGATCGGATGGGTTGATAAATATAAAGTTTTTCTCACCCGAATCGAGCTCGACAAAATCGATGATGAGCTCCTGCCCCAAATCGAGAGACTCGGGCGAAGTTACCAGATCTATACCTTCAGATTTGAATTGAATATCCTGTGCTGCGATAGCATCGTCGAAACCCAATGCGTAGTGAAAACTACCATCATCCAGTTTCCGAATAGCAACACGCATGACCGCGTTGTGGATTCCACTTTGTTGTGCGGATAATTCAATTTGACTGGCGGCGTTTGGGCTGACTGTAATCATTGCGGGCTACTGTTTTACATTGGCTGATAAAATTTACAAACTGGTCGACCCACGGACAGGTGTCGGTTTGGCGTAGATGACAATAGCTCGCCAGCAAGTTATAAGCGATTATACCATCATACTGACCATCGATACCGTAACCACGATCAACTCTATAAGCATATTTAAGCAGTGGATCGAGATTTTGCAATGAAGAATAATGAAATTCGTGCGCCAAAACCGAAGAAATCGACGAGTTTTCGCACCAGGGATGGATGGCTTCTGGTGTTAGCCGAACATAACCGCGACCTTGGGGTTTGTCTGATAGTACAACATCCGCACCGATAACCCCTGCCATAGATTTGGTTTCGCCGCCGTACTGGATGCTACGACAGAGATACATGAGGCCGCCGCATTCGGCATAAGTAGGTAATCCTGATTCTATTTTCTGCTTAATATCAACAAGTAAAGTAGTGTTACTCGAAATAACATTAAGATTTGTTTCGGGGAAACCGCCACCAATAAATAATCCGTCAATATCATCCGGTAATTGACTATCTATCGTCGTATCGAAGTTTACCAAAGTGACGCCAAGCGCTTCAAAACGTTCAAGATCACCCGGGTAGTAAAATCCGAATACTGAGTCCCTGGCAATAGCTATTCTTAATCCTGATTGCTTAGTCTTTTGATAAAATTGCAGATCAAGATGATTTTCCTGCTTCGACTCGAAAGCAAGAATGGTATCTAGATCAACATCCTGATTGACTCTGTCACGCCATAAATTGATGAACGCTGACGATTGACTTCCCAACTCGTTGCCAGGCACCAGCCCCAGATGACGTTCACAAAGCTCCAGCGATTTGTCTCGATTGACAACACCTAGCACGGGAATATCGGTATATTCTTTTATGGCGTTGGATAGCTTGCTTGCGTGACGACTACCACCAACCTTGTTTAGAATCACGCCGGCAATTTCTACTTCTGGATCAAAAACCTGATAACCACAGAGCAGGGGTGCGATTCCGCGGGTTATGCCTAATGTATCGATCACGAGGACAACCGGCAGCTTCAGCAGCTTAGCCATAGCCGCATTGCTGTCAGAGCCATCGATAGCAACACCATCGTGCAAACCTTTATTACCCTCGACTATAACGACCTCTTTATTTTTACTGTAGTGGTAATACTGGGATTGAATAAATTCCTTCGACGAAGTGTAAAAATCCAGATTATGACAGGCTTGTTCAGATGCGAGATTCAACCAGATCGGATCGATGTAATCGGGACCCTTCTTGAAGGTTTGAACTGATAATCCTCGGTCTTTCAAAGCAGCACTTATACCGATAGACAGCATGGTTTTACCGGAAGACTTGTGGGCTGCTGAGAGGTAGAAAGCGGTCATCTATCGACGGGCAGTAACCGAAATAAGCGTAGACAAAAGACTATCAGCAATAAAGCAATTGCGAAACCACCGCTACCTAGCATCAGTTCCCAACTCGAAGGTGAATAACTGACGATTACGCCATCGAAAAAGCTCGAAGTCGCCTCGTATCCCTCGACGAGTGGCATAGGGAAGGTCTGACCACCGATAATCAGTGAATAAAACTGCGCTATGCCGCCTATGATTACCAGGGATCCCGACAGAATGAGCTTTATTGGCCCCGAACCTGATCGTAAAAGCCAAATGGGTAAGATACTACCAATGACAAGATGTACCCCCCAGAGTAATAATGGAAATACAGTTTCGCTGTACAGTAAGTAATGTTCGAATTGTCTGGCATCAAACAGTAACCAGTTAGATAAATGATAAATCACGCTAGCAGCCAGGCCATACAGAATCATCATCACCATGAGTCGGCTTAAACGTTCTGAAATCTTCGATAATTGCCGTTCATCCATGAATAAACCGATAACAATCAAATAAAACGCCTGCCCATAGCCAAGCGAAAGCACGATAAACATCGGCCCCATGATGGCTATCTGGTAAGCCTCTCTTGCCACTAGTACACCGAATATCGACCCGGTACCGGCGGTAAGTACCAGTCTCCAGCTAAAAGCAGCAATTCCGGCTAGTCGTTTAAATCGCTCTACCTGCCAGTCGAGCATGGTCCATAGATAAATCGCAGCAATGCCGATAAAACCGGTGTACAGGATGATATTCCAGGCGAAAATTGACCCGAAGTTATAATGCGTCATCGCAATTAGCAAACGGTCTGGCCTGCCGAGATCAAGCAGAATCACGGCTAACCCACCGACTAGCAACGCTATCGCAACGACGGCAGACAGACGCGCGAGTGGCTTATAGAAGTCTTTGTTAAATACCGAGGCAATCGAGGCGATATTTAGCGCTCCTGAAGCCGATACGATCAGGAATATGGCAAACACATGGGGGATGCCCCAGACGACCTGATTACTCATGCCGGTAATGTAATGTCCTTCGTGCTCCATATTGAAGGCAGCGAAACCCGCTATGCCAAGGACTAACAAACCGACAATCAGGCTTGTCTTAAAGGCAGACGAGCTAGCCAAAGCTTGATAACGTTGCGTGGACATCAGCCTTGAATTCCCTGATACCTGACGCCTGTATCGAGCTTTAGTTTAGCGCGTAGCTCTTTACCACTATGTTGGGCCAGCTTTTGCGAAATTTCGCTTTCCGGGTTTTTTAAGTCACCGAATGTCATCGCGCCGTTGGGGCAGGCTTGTGTACAGGCGGTTGTATTCTCGCCACGATCTATTCTATGCACGCAAAGCGTGCAGCCTTCAACCGTGCCTTTGCCGCGTGGTGCATGCGGTAGTTGGTCGGTAAGTTTTTCGTGAATAAAACTTCGAGCCTTATACGGGCAGGCCATCATGCAATAACGACAACCAATACAGATATGTTTATCGACTAATACAATACCATCAGCACGCTTAAAAGAGGCACCTGTTGGGCAGACATCGACACAGGGCGGTTCGGCACAGTGCTGACACATTACTGGCATATTGAGAACATGCCCTGTTTTCTGGTGTTTAAGAGTCACTTTGCGAATCCACTGGGCATCGGTCTCTGGTCCGTGTATATCGCGTAAGCCATTTTCCTGATTACAGGCATCGATGCAGTCGGTACAGCCTGGTTCGCATAAATTGGTATCGATTAACAGGCCCCAGCGCTGTTTACTAGTCACTGCTTCATCATTTGCTTTGGCATGGACGGTTTGCAGTAATATGCCAGGCGCGATGCTTAACCCGGTAAATGCAGCGCTGGCGGCACCCAGAAACTTTCGACGGTATTGGTTGATTTGGCTCATTGCTGAAGATCTGAACTTTTCAATAGTGTGTAAGGTTTTCCACTGGTGAAGGGTTGCTCATCGATTTTAGCATTTTCTATCATTTCAAGCGGTCGATCAGCATGGCAATCGAAGCAGTCAATAGAAACACTGGTAGCGACATGACAACTCGAACAGAAAAATTCTTCCTCATCGGCCCTGGCTACTTTTCCCGTCTCGTCAGGAGTTACGTGGCAGGCTATACACTCATTTAAGCTAGCCTTTTTTGTCCGGATGCCGTCATACACGGTCTGATCACGCTTGTGCAATAACAGATTCATGTGGTCGCGTCGCATTACCTCGGCGGGCTCTATGCAGAACTCACCCTTAGGCGTAGGTACAATATTGCCGTTAGCATCTCTGTCTGGCCCGAATAATCCGGCAGCCTGTAACTGCGTTATACCAAGCAATAAAAGGATGGGGAAAATTCTCATCACAGTCTAATGATCACCTATCGCCATGTCGATATAACCCGTAGGACAGACATCTGCACAGATATGACAACCGATGCACTTTGTATAATCGGTATCGACATAGCGCCCCATGGTTTTCTGGTCCTTCTTTACTCGAAATACGGCATCCTGAGGACAATAGATGACGCAGTTATCGCACTCAAAACACATACCACAACTCATGCAACGGCCGGCTTCGGAAATTGCCTGCTCTTCGCTTAAAGGCACGATCCGATCTTCAAAGTGCCCCAGAACCTGTTCGGCATCGGGCACGTTATCATCGCGTTTGAGGCGTTCTGTATATTGAAAATGCGCGAGAAACAAACGATCAGACGAGATGATCTCTTTGTCCGAGCGATCTTCAAAATTATGTATCGCATAGGCGGCTTTATCGGTGCCAAGATCATCATCCTGGTGAACAAATTCGACCGGTTCTAGTTCAGACTCTCTGAGTTTATCGAGTAAACTAAAGTGATGGACATCGACTTTCGGGCGCTTGCTTAAGGCTTTGCCAGAAAGGTAATGATCGACCGAATCGGCGCAGATAGACGCCTGACCAATTGCGGTGGTTAACAAATGAGGGCGAACAATATCGCCCGCGACAAAATGACCTTCTTTCTCGGGAACACGAAAATAAGCGTCGGCGTCAATCAGGCCACGACCATTGTCCAGCGATTCGAGACCAGTAAAATCGCCAGCCTGACCAATTGCCGAAACGATTAAATCGCATTCGATGACATATTCGCTGCCTTCGACAGGTTCAGGACGGTTATCAACCATTTCGCATTTGCACATTTTTAGACCGACGGCTCGTCCATCGTCACCGAGGATCACTTCAAGTGGCATAACGCCGTCCTGAATATCCACGCCTTCGCGTAAAGCATCGTCAACTTCGTGCTCGGAAGCGGTCATTTCATCCCGGTTGAATAATGAAGTCAGTGTTACCTTAGCGCCATCGCGAGCGGCGGCGAAGGCCGAATCATGTGCGACATAGCCACCGATAACATGTTCAGGTTTCTGATCTGCAGGCAATACATCGATCTTGCCAAGGCGTCGAGCTACCGAAACAACATCGATGGAGGTATCACCACCACCGATACATACCACTCGGTTCGTGGTTACCTGCATATCGCCCTTATTAAAAGCTTCCAGGAAGCCGACGCCAGAAACACAATTAGGGGCATCGGCGTTTTTAACCGGAATAGGGCGGCCGCTCTTGCAACCAACAGCCCAGATAACAGCGTCGTAATCTTGTTCTATCATTTCCATTGACACATCGCTACCAACGCGGGTATTGAGCTTGACTTCGATGCCACCCATATCGAGTATGCGTTGAATCTCATGATTGAGGAATTCTCGAGGCGTACGGTAACCAGGGATGCCGTATTTAAACATGCCACCGAGTTCTTCGTGGTCGTCAAAAATAACACTTGCATGGCCTTTACGACGAAGTTGATAAGCTGCGGCTAGTCCAGCCGGCCCACCGCCGACGATGGCAATCCTTTTGCCACTTAAGGCCGTACTATTATCGAAGCTGTAATTAGATTCCTTAGCGCTATCACCAATGTATTGCTCGACAGCGTTAATACCGACAAAGTCTTCAACCTGATTACGATTACAACCATCCTGACAGGGTGCCGGGCAGACGCGTCCCATCATACTTGGGAAGGGGTTGGCATCGGTAGAGCGACGGAAGGCGTATTCCTGCATGGTCATGCCTTCGGGTGGCTTTTCGATACCGCGTACGATATCGAGCCATCCGCGAATATCTTCTCCCGAAGGACAACTGCCCTGGCAGGGTGGTGTGCGATGCACGTAAGTCGGGCATTTATGCGAGGTATCTTCGTTGAAAATATCCTGATCAAAACCTCGGTATTTGGTATCACCATCCTTGTATATTCTGAAGGTAAGCTGAGTGTTCATGTCTTTACTCGAAGCTGCCATGTGATTCTCCCAAAAAATAAATAACTAAAATTAATCTGACTCTGGTACGGACTCTGTGTCCTGACCAGTAAGTATTAAAGCGCTGCTAACCAGTTGGTGAACGCTGACGATCATATCCATACCCATGCCGTAAACTGGCAACACCTTACTAAATTGCGATTTACAGATCGCACAGATGGCGGCCATGTGAGTAACGCCGTCTTCTTCGATGACATTTCTCAATGCTGTCATACGCGGCATCGCGCCTTTGACGCGAACCTCGATTAAATCGTCGGTTAATAATCCACCGCCTCCGCCGCAGCAAAAGGTTGCTTCGTGGATTGTTTCTGGTGCCATATCGACGAAGTTGTTACAAACTGATTTGATAATGTCGCGTGGAATCGAGAATTGACCACCGGGTATGTCGCCCATGCGCGAGGCTCTCGCGACATTACAGGAGTCGTGAAAGGTGAGGGTCATCCAGTCGTTTTCGGACGGGTCAAGATTGAGCTTGCCGCCTTGTATTAAATCGTGGGTAAATTCGCAAATATGCTGCGGCACCGGATAGGCTGGATCAAGAAAGTCAAAAGGACCTGCCAGGGTATTCAAATAGCTATAAGCAACGCGCCAGGCGTGGCCGCATTCGCCGAAAATAATGCGCTTAACCCCCAAATCGATTGCCGCTTCGCGAATTCGCAAAGCTATCTTTCGCATGTTTTCGTTATTACCGATAAACAGGCCGAAGTTTGCAGCTTCTGAGGCTTTCGAGCTGATCGTCCAACTGACACCAGCTTCGTGGAAAACCTTGGCATACCCTATAAGTCCATCGACATGGGGTTCGGCGAAGAAATCTGCCGATGGTGTGACCAGTAAGATATCAGCGCCTTTCTCATCGAGTGGTAGCCTGACGACAACACCAGTTTCGTCTTCGATGTCTTCTTCGAGGCCTTCCAGCGTGTTGCGTAAAGCAGGTTCGGGTAAACCGAGATTGTTACCAATTTTATAAACCTTGCCGATAATTTCGTTACTGTATTTTTGCCCAACCCCGATTTTGGCCATGATATCTCGTGCGGCCATGGTGATTTCGGCGGTATCGATTCCATAAGGGCAATAAACGGAACAGCGACGGCATTCGGAGCACTGGTGATAATAGTTATACCAGTCATCGAGTACCGATTTGTTCATTTCCTGGCCGCCGATTAACCATTCGAGACCTAGTTTGCTGAGAAACTTACCAGCAGGAGTGTGGTATTTCCGATAAACACTACGGAACAGGTCCTGACGTGCGACGGGCATATTTTTAGGATCGGACGAACCCAGGTAATAGTGACACTTATCGGTGCACGCGCCGCATTTGACGCAGGAATCGAGAAACACTCTTAAAGCGCGTGAATTATCGACCGCCTCACCCATTGCGTCGACGGCCTTTCGTTCCCAATTCTCGACCAGTTCACCGGGGAAGCCCAGTGGTTCCTGATGGTCCGGCTTGGCAACAAACGGCCCTGAACCTTCCATTACGCCCGGGTTAATAGCCGGTGTTTGAATATTTTTGAAAAGCTCGGGTATTTCGAATTCGAGAGAGGCCATGGTTATTCGTCGACTCTATCTGGCTTGATAACGCTTTTCACGAGCGTTATCAGCTTGATTACGTGTAGGGCTAAAAAAAATACCAGGCGCGTGCAAAAGCTTACTGAATGGAAAAATAATCAATAAAAAAGCGACTAACAAAAGATGAACTACTAATGCTGTATTAATAGGTAAATCAACCACATTGAAGCTAGTGAGGTTAACAAAGTAATTCTGTATACCAACAATGTCAGGACGGTCGAATAGTTGCATTATCAGCCCGCTAAAACCGATGACTAATAACATGATCAACATCAGGAAATCTGAAGGGGAGGAAATATATCTTATCCGATCGACGACTATTCGACGCAGCAGTAATCCGGCCAGGCCAAGTATCATCGTATATGCCGCGTATTTGCCAAACGGTTGGATCAAAGTCACCCAGAACCATGGCTGTTCCTGAAAATATCGAACATGCCGTGCCAGCACCAGCAGCAGCGAAAAATGAAACATCCATCCGAATAGCCAGATCCACTTATTGGCCTTGAAAAGGCTTTCAAATAGCGTGACTTCACGAATCATACGCAGCACGACGCCTCGCTGCGTGGTCGGCGCCGGTGTTGTCGGTATTAGTAGCGGGGCTTCGGTCTTCCAGTACTGACGTACTTTGAAGGCTAGCCCCAGAGTAATAACGGCTGTTGCAAACCAGAAGGTGATGGCGAAAAACAAATTCATATCAGATCACCACCGAAGCTGGCTAGTGTTGCAGTCGGTAAACTGTTATACGCAGCCGGTAGGCTTGGGTAAACCTGCATACTTACAGGCTTGCTTGGCCGGGCCGTAAGGGAACAGTTCATACAAATATTTACTGTTGCCTTTGTCCTTACCGAGGCGTTTGCCTATGGCCTTGGTTAATACACGTACGGCGGGTGCAATTTGATATTCTTCATAGTATTCGCGAAGGAAATTAATGACTTCCCAGTGCCCATCCTCTAGCTCAGCACCGTCACTGCCAGCAAGGGCTGTAGCAACATCAGGCGCCCAGTCGCTTAGATTAGCGAGGTAGCCTTCTTCGTCGGTTTCGTAGGTAGTACCGTTTACATCTAATGGCATGATTTTCTCCAGGGTATTCGAAATAAGTTTAAAGCCAGTTTTGAACTCTATCGTTTTCTACTGTCAGTTTGACAAAACCGGGGTAATCAACAAGGGTGATTTCGGGCATGACTCGTTCTTCAGATAAGCCCCGAGCTTTTAAATCTTCACTTAACGCGTAAAGCTTAATACCAGAACCAGCAGCCTGCGTAATTTGATTCGATACGGTAGTGTTCTGCAAACCCGAAACTACCGCATCCTCGAAAAGCAGGACACTGGCGTCTGTCTTACAGACCGATAGACAACTTTCCAACGAATTACGTTCGAAAGCAGATTTATTGACTGTGTGTAATGTAGGCATAAAAATCGTCCGCTTAAAAGTTTAGCAGCACATCGGCCGACTCGATGATATCGGACAATTGCTCACGGTTAACCAGATGGATTGAACTTTTTTCATTCCAGTCATCGTCTTCATCTTCGTAGACCAGGGCCTGTAAATCATCGATAGTCAGACCACGGTCGTCCAGGGATTGCTGGTCGATATAAATCTGGTTAATATCGTAATCGCCCAAAGCCGCGTAAGTTTTGGAAAAGTTCTTCATGCCAATGCCTTCGGGATCCTGACCTCTGGTTAGCTGAAAAACCCCATCGTCCATGAATATCAGTTTGACGTTCTGTTCGAAAGCCGCACCGATCAGGACCACTTCGAGAGACTCGAGGGCATAAACAGTGCCGTAGGGCGCCTTTCGGTTGATATAAACAAATGTTTTCGTATTCGACATATCAATCACCAAAAACCACGAGGCGATCAGATTGTACGCCGCCTTCGATCAGTTGTCCGAGGCCGGAAATCTCAAAGCCAGGCGCAATATTAACGCCATTTTTTCCATTCTTCTTCGACTCGTTTTCGTCGAGTATACCTCGGCGTTGAGCCGCTGCAACACAGACGATCATATCCAGGTTATGCTCTGTAGCAAGCTCGCTCCATAGCTGCTGAAGGTTACGATCATCTTGCGGTGGCACCGAATACTCGGTGGCGTTGTTTACGCCATCATGATAAAAAAATACGCGGTGAATGCTATGACCAGCGTCAATTGCTGCCTGGGTAAATCGATAAGCGCTATCAGATGCCTGATGGGTATAGGGCCCGGTATTTATCTGTATTGTAAACTTCATACTAGAATCGGATATGCGCCGAAGCGTTAAGACTATTACGCGCACCACGCCAATTATCGATATGGAACTTGGTGAATGGCAATCCGGTTAGTTCGAAGAATCGCGGCCAGCCGATGCGATCAATCCAGTCGCTAATACGCTCCCAGTCTTTTGCATCTTCCTTGTAGGTATGCAGAATTTTCTTCACGATAGCAGTCGCTTCCGGCCAACGCGGGGGGTTATTAGGAATACCCGCTGCCACCAGTTTCTGGAAGCTAGGCTTTCCACGCGCATTGGAGTGATTACCACCAACCCAGATAGCCAGTTTAGTGTGCTCTGCATCGTTAATCTGCATCGGTGGGCAAGGTGGGTAACAGGCACCGCAGCAAATACATTTCTTTTCGTCGACTTCGAGTGACGGCTTGCCGTTCACCATTGCCGGTCTGATTGCAGCAACCGGACAACGCGCGACTACCGATGGGCGTTCGCAAACATTGGCAACCAGGTCGTGATTTATTTTAGGTGGCTTGGTGTGCTGTACATTAATCGCAATATCGCCCTGTCCACCACAGTTTATCTGGCAACAGGAAGTCGTCATATGTACTCGGTTGGGCATATTCCAGTTTTTAAACTCGTCGATGAGTTCATCCATCATCGCCTTCACTACGCCCGATGCATCGGTGCCGGGGATATCGCAGTGTAACCAGCCCTGCGTGTGCGACATGGCGGTGACAGAATTTTTGGTACCACCAACCACGAAACCTGCTTCGGTAATCGCATCGATTAAAGGTTGTACGCGTTCTTCTTTATCGACAAAAAACTCGAGGTTGCTGCGTAGCGTAAAATGTACATGACCATCGGCGTATTTGTCGCCGATATCGCATAATGTTCGCAAAGTGAAAACATCCAGAATTCTCTGAGTGGCGGCCTTAACGGTGTAAATGACATCACCACCATGGGCGACGTGTTTTAAAACACCCGGCTGTGGGTCTTCGTGATAGTCCCAGTTACCGTAGTTCTTGCGCATCACCGGGTGCATGTTTCTGAACCCGTCCGGGCAACCCGATTCAATCGGTGACCGTGGGGTAGCTTTGGCTTCTGCCATTGTTAAACTCCGCTATTCAATTTTTTAACTGACTGGTTGCTGACTGGTTATGGCCAAAATCAGGCTCTTTCGGCCTGACCGTCGTACCACTTTTTAGCTTCCTCGTCCCACTCATCCAGACGTACATAGGAGCTTTGACGTGGGCTATCGACCATATTGGGATTAACTTCGATACCGATACCTTCGAGGAAATTTGGGAGGCCGATTCTTTCAATCATCTCACCACAACGT
>JAUVCH010000111.1 GCA_030595795.1 Gammaproteobacteria bacterium | reverse complement strand
AACAGGTAATATTAACCCCGCTGACACGCCTGTGGCGATCTCATCAAGCGCCATTCATAAACTTGACGACGAGTCCCGCTCGTGAGTGCCTGACTGATTGCCAAGATAGGAATTACGCCTTACTTTATGAGTAGACTCTATGTAATAAAGTTCCAATTGGCTCTTTCAAAGCCCTGGCAGGCATGGAGCCTATTTGAGGTATCATTATCAATAATTCAGTTCCCTCAAACTCTACCCTGGGTGTAAGCCCTTTCATTTCTTCGTTACTAAATTTCTTAGCCATGCCAAGTGGTACAACAATTCTTGTGGTAATATCCTCTATCAATTCATTTTGTATATCTAAAATAAATGGGTAAGTATTTTTCGTATACTTACTGGAATTTACATACACATCGAACTGTGCCACTAAAACTGCCTATACTCGTCCGAAAAACAGCCGTTTTCTTCAACAAAGTTATTGTATGCTCGTATAGCCCGCTTATTCTCTTTAGCCCACTTTGCGGATTCCCTTTCTGCTAATTTTGCTCTTAGTGCTTGCTCAAGTGTTGCAGAGAGGTTAATGTTTAACGCCTTAGTTTTTTTCAGTAAGTCACTGTTTAAGCTAAGATTAGTTGGTTTTTTTGGAGCGTCATGATTATATAATGTTTGCATATTATCACCATCAAAATTATGCGTATAGACATGCGCATAGTAAGGCATTTAACAAGCAGCTACAACAGACTTCGGCACAAAATCACCCCCACTACGGAGATCCGGTTATGGCTGGCGTTAACGGCAGCAAAGGGCGCGTCCAAACTGCCCAAACCAACTTCACAAACGCCAGCCATCCAGCAAAAGAATATGCAAAGCTATTCATTCTCACCACGAGCAATAACCTCCGGTTTACTGTCCCCATCGATATTAATATCAAACAATATCGGTCGACAACAGACTTCACAATCTTCGATATATTCCTGAGACTCTACCGAGCAATCGACGACCAATTCGAAACTTTCCCAGCAGTAGGGGCATTGAACTCTGACTGAATCGACTCGATGTGCGGTCATTGGGCGTGTGCCAATTATCTCTTATCAAGCAACCCAGACTCCTGAATCACCTGTGCGCAGGCGGCTTCCTGATGCGGTGCCATCAAATGTGCTCCGGCGCAACCTTTGATTTCCGAGAAGCCCTGTAGTAATTCAGCACAGATAGCACGGCCTTCAGCTTTTTGATCGTCGGCACCATCCAGTCGCTTGATGATGGTTTCGGGGATATCGACGCCAAACAGGTTTGCATCCATCCATCTAGCCGATTTGGCTGAGGCCAGAGGGCCAATTCCGATTAGAAAGTACGCCTTCTCGGTAATGCCTTCTTCAACTAGTCGATGGCAATAACGCTCGACAATACCGAGGTCGAAGCAATACTGGGTTTGAAAAAACTGTGAGCCGTTGTCGATTTTGGCGTTGATACGCGCAGGTGACCAGTCGGGGCCGGGATCCATTGGTACCTCGGCGCCACCCAGGAACAGCGATGGTGGTGGATTAATTTCACGGCCAGATGGGTAAGTGCCGAGGTCACGCATGTCGCGCATTTGCCGCATTAACGCACCACTGTCAATTTCGAAAACTTCGGCTGCCTCGGGCTGATCACCGGCCGCCATTTTGTCGCCGGTGAGGCAGAGGAAATTATGTATGCCCAGCGCAGAGGCACCGACTACATCGCCCTGAAGAGCGAGTCGATTTCGATCACGCGTGGTTAACTGTAAGACTGGTTCGATGCCTTCTCGAACCATGATCGCGGCAGCGGCGAGGGCAGACATGTGAACACGGGCGCTCGCACCATCGGTGACATTGACCGCATCGGCGACCCCTTTTAGGCAATTTACTCGGTTTAAAACTACCTCGGCTGTGGCCGCATCAGGCGGGGAGGTTTCTGCCGTCATAGCGAATTGGCCGGCCGTTAGTACCTGTTCAAGCTTACTGTCCATATTAGATTTACTCATTTTATACCTGTTCTACTTTAGCTTCTTTCAATATATCAGCCATCAGGTAAGCTAGTTCAAGAACCTGATCGGCGTTGAGTCTGGGGTCGCATTGAGTCAGGTATCGCTGACCGAGGTCTGAATCCGATATCTGGTAGGCACCACCCGTGCATTCGGTGACGTTTTCACCGGTCATTTCCAGATGTATGCCGCCAGCAAAGCTGCCTTCAGCTTTATGTACTGCGAAGAACTGGCGGAGCTCACGCAGAATATCGTCAAACTGGCGAGTCTTGTATCCGGAGCTGGCTTTCACGGTATTGCCATGCATTGGGTCAGAGGACCAGACGACGTTGCGGCCTTCCGCCTGAACTTTACGGATGAGTGCGGGGAGTTTATCAGCCAGAATATCGGCACCCATGCGGGTTATCAGTGTTAATCGCCCGGCTTCATTGTCGGGATTGAGCGCGTCAATTAACTTGATGAGCTCATCTGCTGTTGTAGTCGGCCCGATTTTAACCCCGACCGGATTTTCGATTTGCTTGAAAAACTCTATGTGTGCGTGATCCAGTTGGCGGGTACGTTCACCGATCCAGACGAAATGCGATGAGCAGTTATAACGTTTACCGGTAAACGAATCGATTCGGCATAAAGCTTCTTCGTAGTTTAACAACAGAGCTTCGTGTGACGTGAATAGCTGGGTTTCGCGGATCGATGGCGCAGTAGCAGACTTTATACCGCAGACTTCCATAAACTGTAGTGCTTCTTCGATTCGTTCGGACATTTGCAAATAGCGCTCGGTGGCCGGATTAGCTCTGGCGAAGCCCATATTCCAGCGATTGACCTGATGCAAATCGGCCAGACCGCCCTGGGCGAAGGCACGTAGTAGGTTTAAGGTGGCAGCGCTTTGGTGATAAGCCTCCAGCATTCGCTGGGGATCCGGGATTCGGGCTGCCTCGTCGAAGCTGGCACCGTTAATAATATCTCCCCGGTAACTCGGCAGCGAGACACCATCGACTTCTTCTAAATCAGCCGACCGGGGTTTGGCAAACTGACCGGCGACACGGGCAATCTTGGTGACGGGTCGTTGGCCGCCGAAGGTCAACACTATGGCCATCTGTAATAAGACTTTAAACGTGTCTCGAATCCGGTTGGCACCGAAATCAGCAAAGGATTCGGCGCAATCGCCGCCTTGTAGGAGGAACCCGCGCCCGGCAGATATCTCAGCCAAATGCTGTTTGAGGTCGCGAATTTCCTGAGCGAACACCAACGGTGGTAACTTACTCAGTGCTAATTCAATCGATTCTAATTGAGCCTGGTCTGGATAAGTTGGTTGTTGTTTAATCGGAAATTTACGCCAGCTTGAAGGGGTAGTTTCGCTAGTCATACTCGCGTCCATTGGCATAGAGCTTCTGGCTCCTGTAATCAGTAAATGAAAAAGAGCATCGAAAATAAAGACAATGTTTAACAAAAGCAACCGAATTTACGCCGAATACAGGAAATAGTATGCTGTGAATTGGTAAAATGACGTCAGGCCGTATGCAGAGTTGGAAAAACAGTGATAAAATCGGCGCTTAATCATGAAGTCCAACAATAATTAGAGATGGATTTCATGTATTATTTTTCGAGACATCAGTCAATAATTAGAGAGAAAAACACATGAAAAAAATACTAATAGCTACAGCAATGATGGCAGGGTTGTCGGCTCCAGTTGCGGCCGAAGAAGTGAAAATCGGAATTATTCTGGGTTTTACCGGTCCGATCGAATCTCTGACACCCGATATGGCAAGCGGAGCCGAACTGGCTTTATCCGAAGCTTCAAAATCTGGTAGTTTCCTGGGTGGATCGACGTTGGTAGCGGTACGCGGTGATTCGACCTGTATCGATGCCGCTGCGGCCTCTTCGGTGGCTGAACGTTTAATAACTTCTGACGGTGTTGCTGCGATCGTGGGCGCCGATTGTTCGGGGGTTACCACTGCTATCGCGAATAACGTTGCGGTACCTAATGGTGTCGTCATGGTGTCGCCTTCCGCGACATCTCCGGCTTTATCAACCATTAACGACAAAGGTTATTTCCACCGTACTGCACCTTCCGATGCCCGTCAGGGCCAGGTGCTGGCAGATATCCTGACAGGTCGTGGCATTAATGACATCGCTGTCACCTATACCAATAATGACTATGGGAAAGGCCTGTCGGAATCTTTCGCCGCCGCGTTTAAAGCTAAAGGTGGGACCATTTCGATTAGTGCTGCACACGAAGATGGCAAAGCCGATTATTCGGCGGAAGTCGGTGCTCTATCCGCATCCGGTTCAAAGCATCTGGCAGTTTTCGGCTATGTTGATCAAGGTGGTAAAGGCATCATCCAGGCTTCAATCGATGCCGATGCATTTTCGAGCTTCGTTCTGGCCGATGGTATGGTAGGTGATTCATTACTAGCTGCTATTGGTTCCGATCTCGATGGCTCGATTGCTACTCTACCAGGTGGCTCTTCGGGTGCTGATGCTTTCGCTGAATATGCGAAAAGCAATGGCGTTAAGGGTGACGGACCTTTCGTTCCCGAGTCTTACGACGCCGCTGCATTGATAATATTGGCGATGCAAGCTGCGGGATCTGCTGATAGAGCGGCAATCCAGTCTAAAATGATGATGGTTGCCAATGCACCGGGTAAGAAAATCGGCCCAGGTGAACTCGACAAGGCATTGAAGATCATTGAAGCTGGTGGTGATGTCGATTACCAGGGTGCCACCAATGTCGAATTTAGCGATGTCGGTGAAGTATTCGGCACGTATAAAGAGTTAGAAATCGGTGACGGTAAGTGGAATACAGTTAAAGTCCACTAATCAATACCCCTTAAATGAGCGAGTTTAATGCTGCATTAAACTTCGCATTTAGAAGCCCGGGCACCCGCTAGTGTGACCGGGTTTTTTATTGGTATTGAAAGAGGTACAGGTAATGCCAAACTCAACCATAACCATTCGGGAATTACGCGTTAGAACGGTTTGCGTGCCGATGCAACATCCGCATCGGACCGCTAGTGGTGTCGTGTCCGAATCCCCATTGGTGTTGACCGATGTCGTTACCGATGATGGAACCATAGGCCATAGCATTACTTTTACCTATACCCGTGCAGCACTAAAACCAACTGCCGATTTTCTGGCCAGTCTGTCGCCATTCATTGTGGATCAAGCCCTGGCTCCGCGGGAAATCTCTCGATCATTGGCGAGTCGCTTTTGCCTACTCGGTACTCAGGGGCTGGTGGGCATGGCTTTGGCCGGAGTTGATATGGCACTATGGGATGCCATGGCCAGATCCCATCAACTGTCATTGGTGCAATTACTGGGTGGTATGAATAAGCCGATTCCCGCTTACGGTGCGGTCGGTTACGATGGCGTAAAAGGTTCGGCAAAAACCGCTGAAACCTGGGCTAAAGCTGGATTTAAGGCCATCAAGGCAAAAATAGGCTATGCCACGGTAGACGAAGATCTTGCTGTGATTCGCGCCATGCGCAGCGCAGTAGGCGATAATGTTTCGATTATGGTTGATTACAACCAGAGTTTGACGCCGCAACAGGCGATTAACCGCTTACGAGTACTCGATCGCGAAGGCTTGTACTGGGTCGAAGAACCAACTCTGGCTCACGATTACCTGGGTCATGCGCAAATAGCGAGGGAAATAAATACCCCGATTCAATGCGGTGAAAACTGGTGGGGAACCCTCGATATGCAACATGCGATCGACGCCAGCGCCTCTGATTTTATGATGCCAGATGTGATGAAAATCGGCGGTGTCAGTGGCTGGCTGGGGGCTGCTGAACTGGCTCAAACGCGAGGGATTATGCTATCAAGCCATCTTTGGCCCGAGGTCAGCGCCCAACTATTGTCGGTCACGCCAACCGCGCATTGGCTCGAGTACGCAGATTGGTGGAACCCTATCGTTGCTAAGCCTTTGGTGATTGATAACGGGGTAGCGTCTATAGACCGAAAGTTCGGTACCGGTGTTGAGTGGAACGAATCTGCGGTTGAAAAATTTATTGTTTGAGGAAGTCTATTTAAGGTAAATTTCCACATCAGCTTTCCGGGCCGCCTTTATTAATCCTTTATCGAGCGTCGCCAATGGTAATCCTTCTCTTAAGGCCAGTTCAAGATAAGCGGCGTCATAGCTACTGAGCTTGTAGCTTCTCGCTAGAACCATAATTCGGTTAAACGATTGATGAGAGGTCAATGCATCAACTCTCAAGGGTAAATTTTCAAGCTGTGAAATAAAACGCTCGACTTCCCCTGTTCCGACCTCTTTTCTCTTCTCAGCGCCAAGTAATACATTGGATGCCTCCAGATGCCATAGATTAGGAACTAATGCTTTAAATTCTATCAGGCTTGTCAGGACTGACTCTGCATAATTTTGATCCGATTTTTTATTACTTTCCAGTAGCCATCGCATCGCTACCGAGTTATCCAGCACAAAGCTAGTCACTTACGATCGCTATCTTTAAGCGCTTTGAGTAAATCGTCAGAAACCTTATGCTTTTTTGCTTTCAGTATGTTTTTGATAGCTATTTCAGCTCGTTTCTGATTTCCAACACGAGTCGGGACTAAATCAGCAACAGGCTTTCCACGATTGGTAATCGTGAAGGCCTCACCGTCTTCCACCCTTCGAAGTATTTCAGGGAGCTTAGTTTTAGCATCGTAGGAGCCTATCTCTTCCACCGTTTCGTATCCGCTGTTTATAACTAGACTAGTATACTGGTCTATAGAGCGAGTCGCAATAACTAGACCTATAGACTGGTCTATGCTGAGCCTTTGGTGCTATCTACCTCCAAACGGCAAGATTCGTCGGGCCATTCTATTTCTAATGTTGAATGATATATTCCGCTAGCATCAACGATTTCCCTGAATCGCTGTTTTAGTAAAGCATATTCACCAGGAGCCAAAACTTTTTCAGAAACTATGTGAACAGTTAATACGGAATGTTCGTCGTCGAGTGACCATATGTGCAAATGATGTACCGAATCAACAAACTCCATATTTTTTATCTGGAGTTCAATCTTCCCGATATCAGTTGTAGCAGGCGAAGCCTGGAGAAAAACTGGAACAATGGTTTTTAACTGCGCGACTACATTCTTAAGTATATAGAGAGTGATTAGTGTAGCCAGAATGGGATCTAGTATGTACAGGTCATTAAACATCAGGATGATTGCTACAATGAGAATGGCTACCCAGCCCAGTACATCTTCGGTTAGATGAAGTGCGACTACCCGAATATTTGCACCCTTTCCTTTAGATAATCGAAGCATTGCGATCATATTTACTGTAACGCCGAACAATGCTAGTACTGCCATGCCCTGCGCATTAGAGTGTTCTGGTTCGATAATTCTAGGGATGGCTTCGCCCAGTACATAAAAGGAGCTAATTAACAGTAGTAGTGCGCTTACAACTGCACCTAACAGGGAAAAACGGCGGTAACCATAGGTGTAAGTTTGAGTAGCTTCCTTTTCTGATATCGATTCGAAATACCATGCTTGCGCAAGCGCAATTGAGTCACCTAAATCGTGCACTGCATCAGCAAGAATCGCAGTACTGTTGGTCCACAAACCACCAATTAATTCAATAATGGTAAATCCCAGGTTGAGGAAAAAAGCAAACTTGAGATTACTGACTGTAGAGTGATGATGGTCGTGAGCCATTATTCAGGATCGCCTCCTGACAACCTCCGGTAATATACCACCCGGACTAAACCGCAATACCAGCAATAACACCAGTCCCATGAAAAATAATCGCATGTGCTGCGCGTTATCGATTAAATGGATACGCAATGAATTTCCTTCATCCATCCACGAGGTGCCAAACTGCATTAACCAGACGCCCACTGGTTCGGCTTCTATCCAGATTATCCAGATCAAAAACCCGCCGAGTACCGACCCCATGTTATTGCCCGAGCCGCCGACAATAACCATAACCCAGATCAGAAAGGTGTAGCGCAGTGGTTGGTATGAGGTTGGTGTGAATTGCCCATCCAGCGTGGTGAGCATCGCGCCGGCGACACCGACGACGGCAGAGCCGATAATGAAAACTTCGAGGTGGCGACGCGTGACGTCCTTGCCCATCGCGCCTGCGGCTATCTCGTTATCGCGGATGGCGCGCATCATGCGTCCCCACGGAGAATTCAGGGCTTTGACGCTGAGTAGCAATACAATAATGAGTACCGAGGCAAATAACCCGGTGTAACAGAGTTTGACGAAAATACTCGAACTCTCAATAACCGCCTGTTTCAGGACGCCTGCCTGATCTGTTTTGCTAAGAGCAGATAATGTACCGCTATGCCACCAACTAACGAGGTTGATAAACCATTCGGTGGTCTGTAAATTTATTTCATAGGGGACGGGTCGGGACAGGCCGGTGACGTTCTTCACGCCGCGAGTTAACCAGTCTTCATTTTTCATCACCGCGATAATGATTTCTGAAATTCCTAGCGTCGCGATGGCCAGATAATCGGCGCGTAACCCGAGTGCGACTTTACCGACTACCCAGGCGATTCCAGCGGCGACGAAGCCTCCAAAAATCCAGGAGAAAATAATAGGTAATCCCATGCCACCAAGAAAACCGGTTTTCGCCGATTCGATGGCCTCGATAGAAGCAACCGCAGGATCGAGCCAGTAGCGCACCATTATCAATCCGAGGATGATGATCGCAGTCATGCTGAGCGTCCTGTGCCGACCAGGACTCATTTTTCGATAACACAGTCTTGTACCGATGACGGTCGCGAGAAAGAAAATTGCTGCGAGTGCCAGTTTCGCCCAACCTGCTTCCCAGGCTGCGGCAACTGGTGCCTGCGAAACCAGTACTGCGGCCATGCCGCCAAGTGCGGCAAAGCCCATAATGCCCACGTTCAGTAAACCTGCATAACCCCACTGAATATTTACACCGAGTGCCATCACCGCAGAGATCAGGCATAGATTAAAGATGCCTAATGCTACCGACCAGGACTGAGAAAAACCGATGATGAGTAATAGCCCGGCAACCATTGCGAAGGCCAGTTTGGTTTTTAGTTCGCTACTCATATCACTTTACCTTTGAGTATGCCGGTTGGTTTCACCAGTAGCACCAGTACCAGGATAATAAACGATACCGCGAACTTGTAATCGGTAGAGAGCAATTGCATTAAACCGGACGGTTCGAGGCTGCTGGGTAATAAGTAGATGAATACTTTTTTATAGGCGTAAGTCACCATTACCTCGGAAAAGGCTATTACATAGCCGCCCAGGATTGCACCGATTGGATTGCCGATTCCACCGACAATTGCCGCCGCAAACATGGGTAGTAATAATTGCAAATAGGTGAAAGGCTTAAAACTTTTATCGAGTCCGTAAAGCGTTCCCGCGATGGTGGCGAGTATGCCCGCCAGTATCCAGGTGACCAGCACTACACGGTCTGGATCTACGCCGGAGAGTAACGCCAGGTCTTCGTTGTCGGAGTAAGCTCGCATGGCCTTACCCGTGCGGGTACGTTGCAAAAACCAGAATAGCGCCAGCACCAGCAACACGGCGATCACAATGGTTAGCCCCTGTGAGACTTTAATGCTAAGTCCTTCGCTAAGTCCGGTAGAGACTTTAAAGTCTCGTGCACGAACGATAAAACGCTCACCGTCGAGGAAACGCTGATCGTTAGGGCCGATGATAAAACGAACGATGCCATTCATCATGAACATCACACCCATCGAAGCAATCATGAAGGTAACGGGTGCCGATTTGTGTCGGCGATAATGTTTATAAACCAGTTTATCGGTGGCCACCATAATCCCGATGGTAAATACGATGCCAACCGGCAGAGCGAGCAGGGCGGTTGGCAAAGGTCCCAGGCTCACACCCTTCGACTGTAGCCACCAGGTAACGAGAATAGTGACCATGGTGCCGAAGGCCATGGTGTCACCGTGGGCGAAGTTGGCAAACCGTAAGATACCGAATATGATCGTAATGCCGAGCGCACCGAGGGCGAGTTGTGAGCCGTAGGACAGACCGGGCACAATAATATAATTCAGTATCAGGACAATCGCGTTGGTGATATCGATGATTGCTTCCATGTTTAGCCCCCCAGAAACGAACGTCGAACTTCGGGGTCGGCGAGTAACGCTTCACCAGTATCAGTATGGCGGTTTTCACCAATAACGAGTACAAAGCCTTTGTCGGCAATATTCAACGCCTGTCGAGCGTTTTGTTCGACCATTAAAATGGCCACGCCGCTTTGTCGAACTTCGATAATACGATCGAATAGTTCGTCCATAACAATGGGTGAAACACCAGCGGTTGGTTCGTCGAGCATTAAAACCGAAGGCTGCGACATCAAAGCGCGCGCTACGGCGACCTGTTGTCTTTGTCCACCCGAGAGTTCACCGGCTAACTGGTTTTGCTTATCTGCCAGCACAGGGAAGAGTTCGTATATTTGTTCAACCGTTTGGGTAATGTCGTCGTCACGCAGAAAAGCGCCCATTTCGAGATTCTCGTATACAGTCATGTTGACAAAAACGTTACTGGTTTGTGGTACGAAGGCGATGCCTTCCGCGATGCGTGCCTGTGGAGTCAGATGCGTTATATCTTTGCCTTTGAATGTGACCGAACCTGATTTTAGTTCAAGCATACCGAGCAGTGCTTTCATGGCAGTCGATTTGCCAGCTCCATTGGGCCCGACGATAACCGCTATTTCGCCTTCATCCACCTCGACTGTGCAACCTTTTAAAATATCTGCGCCGCCGTATCCACCTACCATATTACTGCCAGCCAGAAAACTCATGCCGGTACCACTTTATTTTTCAGGCCGCGACCCAGATAGGCTTCGATCACTTCTTCGTTATTCTTCACTTCATCGGCTGTTCCTTCGGCCAATACCGCACCCTCGGCCATGCAGATAACCGGATCGCACATGCGCCCTATAAAATCCATATCGTGCTCAATCATGCAAAAGGTATAACCCTTATCCTGATTGAGTTTAATGATGGCATCACCAATTTCGCGCAGCAGGCTACGATTGACACCGGCACCAACTTCGTCGAGGAATACGATTTTGGCATCGACCATCATGGTACGTCCGAGTTCGAGAAGTTTCTTCTGCCCACCGGATAAATTTCCTGCCAGTTCGTGCGCTATATGATCGAGTTTCAAAAAACCGATGACTTCGATGGCCTTGTCATGGATAGCCTGTTCCTGCTGCTCAACCTGGGAACGGCGAAACCAGGCATTGAGGAGGTTTTCGCCAGATTGTGCGGCAGGCACCATCATCAGGTTCTCGGTGACGCTGAGGCGTGAGAATTCGTGTGCGATCTGAAAAGTTCGTAGCAGTCCCTTGTGAAATAACTGATGCGGTTTAAGCCCTGTTATTTCCTCGCCATCGAGATAGACATGACCATGAGTTGGCTGATAAAGCCCGGCAATAGTATTGAAAAGTGTAGTTTTGCCCGCACCATTGGGGCCAATTAGCCCGGTGATGGAGCCTTTTGCGATGCTGATCGAGGTATTATTGACTGCTTTTAAACCACCAAAGTGTTTCGATAAATTTTCGACGCGAATCATGACTTAGAAATTTTCGAGTTAATCGTCATTGTTATTTCTAGGATAGCCTATCCAGATTGAGCATTGAGCGGGAGTCTACACAAAAGTAACCGCTAAACCTAGTAGGGGCATCCCTTGTGGATGCCTTCAGCGAGCACTTACAAAGACGCCTCTACGCACATAAATAAAAATTATAAGAAGGCACGAACCATAAAAATAATTTATTACTTATTAATTTCCCTTTCACCCCGATTAAAAATTTTAAATTGCTAAATCGTTACTCTCTTCCCACAATGTAGTTCCTACCAGATACCTTACCGGGATAAATCTGATGCAATCCGCTCCCAACGCGAACAAGCGCGAAATTAAATCGACCACCTGTTACATGTGTGCCTGCCGTTGCGGCATCAACGTGACTGTCGAAGACGGAGAAGTACGTTTTATCCAGGGTAATCCGAAGCATCCCATCAACAAGGGCGTACTCTGTGCCAAGGGTGCTTCAGGCATTATGAAACAGTATTCACCTGCCAGATTGACTAAGCCACTGCGTCGAAAAGCCGGAGCCGAACGCGGGGAGTCCGAGTTTGAAGAGATTTCATGGGAGGAGGCGCTTACTACAATTAGCGAACGTCTGCACCACATTCGAGAGACTGATCCAAAGAAATTCGCCTTGTTTACTGGGCGTGATCAAATGCAGGCTTTGACTGGCCTGTTTGCCAAGCAATTCGGGACGCCGAACTACGCAGCCCATGGTGGCTTCTGTTCGGTGAATATGGCGGCTGGTCTAATTTATACCATTGGCGGTTCGTTCTGGGAGTTCGGTGGCCCGGATCTTGAGCGATCCAAATTATTCATCATGCTCGGTACTGCTGAAGACCACCATTCCAACCCGATGAA
>JAUVCH010000119.1 GCA_030595795.1 Gammaproteobacteria bacterium | reverse complement strand
AACAGGTAATATTAACCCCGCTGACACGCCTGTGGCGATCTCATCAAGCGCCATTCATAAACTTGACGACGAGTCCCGCTCGTGAGTGCCTGACTGATTGCCAAGATAGGAATTACGCCTTACTTTATGAGTAGACTCTATTTAACCGGCTTCCCTACCTGGCGCTGGCACCTGAAAATGATTTGGGTGCATGCCCAAGGCCGGGTGGAAGAGCCTTATCTGGAAAAGCGATCGCAGGCCAAAATAATCAAAGAAGCTCGAATACATCTGACTTTGTATTTGCTGTTAGTTTTGACTAGCTTGATCAATTCGAACGGATGGTTACTGTGGTACTGGATAATTCCAGTCCTGATCGGTCAGCCCTTTTTGCGACTGTTTCTCATGGCCGAACATAGCAATTGCGATCTCAGCAATAACATGCTGGAAAACTCACGTACTACCTATGCCAGCCCGGTCATCAATTTTCTCGCCTGGAATATGCCTTACCATGCCGAGCATCACTATCTGGCCTCGGTACCGTTTCACGCATTACCGGCATTGCATGCTTATACCGGGCAGTCGGTGAAGTATCGGGGGGATGGGTATTTGCGGGTGTTGCGGGGGATTTCTAAGCGTATCTTAACTGATCCGTAGTTTGCTTAATCAGAGGTTCCTTAGTCCTGTTGGACTAGAAGATATGAATATTCCAGGTCTGTTTTTTGCACCAGCTAACAGGTTCTCGCCCCCAAGTTGGTAAGATGAACTTACCAGGTTTTTAGTTTGTATGTCTTTGTCAGTAATGTCTTTATCCGACATATCAGTCGTAAATAGTCCCTATAGCCTGACGCTTATGTTGAGTCCGAATAAATATGTTAATCAACCGCTCGGCGGCAGCCGCGTCTATTTGCTTACCTTCGAGAAAGTTGTCGATCTGATCATAACTGAGGCCCAACGCATCTTCGTCTGGCTTCGACGGATCGAGGCTTTCCAGATCGGCTGTTGGTGCCTTGGTAACGAGCTTTTCGGGCGCGCCTAAATGCCCGGCGAGTTGGCGAACCTGGCGTTTATTCAATCCAAATAAAGGCGCGATATCGCAGGCACCGTCACCATATTTGGTATAAAAACCTGTGACATTCTCGGCGGAGTGATCGGTGCCAATCACCAGGCCACCGAGCAGGCCAGCGATTTCATACTGCGCAGTCATACGCATACGCGCTTTAACATTGCCTTTGACGAAATCGATGGCGGTGTCTGACTGGGTCAGTAAGCCTTTGTCCTGTATAGCTTCGAGTGTCGACTGATGGACGGCCTCGGTGCCAGCTTGAACATTCACGCTCAAACTGATGTCTGGCTGGATAAATTCCAGTGCCATTTGTGCATCGGCCTCATCGGCCTGTACTGCGTAAGGTAAACGCACCGCGACGAATTTATATTCGTCGCCTAGGTCGTTGGCAGCGAGTTGCGCCAGTCGCCCGCAGGTGCTCGAATCGATACCGCCGCTAATGCCCAATATCAGATGCTTTAAACCAGAGTTGGTCAGTGATTTCTTAATGAAATCGACACGCCGTTTGATTTCAAACTCGATATCGATACCGGGGAGGGTTTTCATTTCGGCGACGATATCTTTCTGGTTCATTTTTCAGGGCAAGGGTTTTGGAAGTGGTGGGAATGATATTGGTTTTGGGCAGGGATGTAAAAAGTGTCTTTAATTAAAATGGATACCACAGTTACGCAGAAAAGATTATGCCTTCAAGCGATCTCTTTTATAGACCCTTTACACCAATAACAGCCTGAAAGGCATCGGACAATTCGGTACGCCCCATCCTGTCGATAATTTCCTGCGAGATTTGTACGATTATGGACAGAGGAGCGGTGATTAATACGATTCCCAGTTGTAGGGTGACACGCTTATCCGCGATCGGGTTCCTGGTGTTTGGATGTTCCGGAGATAGAAAAATCATTTGAATTTCTGCTAAATCTGAAGGCATATTCTCGCAACCTCCGACCGGCGCTACATACTCGAACAATTCTTCCGGTGTAGCGAATGTGACGCTATCTTCCTTTAAGAGTTTGTCACCCACCTTGACGTTAAACTCTATGGTAATTGGCATCGTGCTAACCTCCTGTTTAATTTTAAAAGAGTTTTTCTACTGATCACTCATCCGAAATACCCCGCCTCTCTGTCAATTACAAATATTTCGGCAAATGAGAACGGATATCTTTAATACTGTGGCTAACCAAGTTCTTGGCCACCTCGCCTACCAGTAACTCCGTGCACTGTTTATTGAGACTGGCTCGTAACAATCCAAGAAATTTCGGCGCCGCGATCAGGTAGATTTTGCGCAGATCAGTTTTCTCTCGCAGCTTATAGATTTCATCACATAATTCATCGGCAAAGATTTCTGCCTGCTGTTGATGGGCTGCATTTTCATGCCCCATCGAGTGCTTACCGTAGCCCCCGGAATCGACACCACTGCCGGTTTCACCGGCCACCAGATCCTGCTCTCGCTGACGACTCTCGCAATGAATAAAATCGCTAGTATCCTGTAATGCACTGGATCCACTTTGCGCCAACAGGATTCTAGCCTTACTGGCGTCTGCAACGACAATACCTATGGACATATCCAATCCTCTTTGGTGATTTAAGCGCTCATATCAGGATAGGGAAATAAACATCATCGTTCACTGATATAGATCAATATTGTCACTATATCGAGAACTTTGTTTGCGCAGATCGCGAGAATCTAATGTATAAACTAATACAATTCATCGACGACAATCAAATCTCAGTCATTATTGGGTAAGCCAGGGGCAATGTTTGTCATAATGCGGCGTGTGATTAAATAAGTATTGACCTGAATCATCACGGGCAGGAAATACCTTATGATATCCTGATAAATCTTATCTACCCGGGCTCAAATTTCGAGGTGGCGCTAAGCGCATGGCTAAAGTAGTAAAATCAGAACTTACCCGGCAAACCCTTAAACTACGTCGTCTTGGCATCGACACTTATCGAGAAAATGTCGCCTATTTACATCGCGACTGCGAAGTGTATAAGGCTGAAGGTTTTCAGGCCTTATCCAAGGTGAAAGTTTGTGCCGATGGTGAACGCATTCTCGCGGTACTAAATGTTGTCGATGATGACCGAATTGTCACCCCGTCGGACCTGGGTTTGTCAGAAGAGGCCTTCGCCAACTTAGGGCTGGACGAAGGCCAAATTGTTAGCATCGAACATGCTGAGCCAGCCGAGTCGATGAATGCCGTGCGCCGAAAAATCGCTGGCGAACGGCTGAACCAGCAGGACTTTCATCGCATTATTGGCGATATAACCGAAAGGCGATTTTCGAAAACCGAAATTTCTGCCTTCCTGGTCGCTTCGGGGCAATCGGATATGGATCGCGATGAAATTTATTTTTTGACACGAGCCATGCTCGAAGTCGGCGAACGACTGAACTGGAATGAATCGCTGGTAGCCGACAAACACTGTATCGGTGGCATTCCCGGCAATCGCACCTCGATGCTGGTCGTGCCCATTATTGCCGCGCATGGTATGTTGATTCCGAAGACCTCGAGCCGAGCCATTACCTCGCCAGCCGGCACTGCCGATACCATGGAAGTGCTGGCGAATGTGGAACTTAACATCAGGAAACTGCATGATATAGTGCGCAGGCACCGGGCCTGCCTGTCCTGGGGTGGTAACGCCCGCCTGTCTCCCGCCGATGACATTATGATAGCCGTGGAGCGACCGCTAGGCATCGATTCCCTCGGGCAAATGGTGGCGTCTATTCTGTCAAAGAAACTATCGGCCGGATCGACTCATTTACTCATCGATATTCCTGTCGGTCCCACTGCTAAGGTTCGACAAATGAGACAGGCGCAGCGCTTACGCAAATTATTTGAGTATGTTGCCGACCAGCTCAGTATACATCTGGAAGTTGTCATTACCGATGGTAGGCAGCCAATTGGCTATGGCATTGGTCCGGTGCTCGAAGCTCGCGATGTCATGCAGGTATTACAGATTTCTCCTGATGCGCCCGAAGATCTCAGGCAAAAATCGTTACAGCTTGCCGGGCGAGTGCTGGAATTCGACCCCGATGTTCGAGGCGGTAAAGGCTATGCAATCGCCCGTGATATACTGGATTCCGGTCGGGCGTTAGATATGATGAATACGATTATTACTGCTCAAGGCATTCAAACCAGGCAGTTTGAAGCCGGGAAACTGGTTCACGAAGAATGCTCAACTGAGGATGGCGTGGTGATTAATATCGATAATTTTCAAATGGCGCGCATCGCTCGCTTTGCCGGCGCGCCGATGGACAAAGGCGCAGGCGTCGATCTATTTAAGAAGTTAGGCGATCAGGTTTCGAAAGGGGAACCACTCTACCGTATCCATGCCGAGTATCCAGCCGATTTTAATTTTGCCCTGGAGCTATGCGAACGCGACAATGGCTATCTGATTGGTAACGAAAATCAGATACCCAGCGCATTTGTAGAATTCTGATGTTACTCGGATTCGACGAATATCAAGTCCAGTCGCGTTTACTGGCCGAAACGCTGGATATGCCTTGCCAGATCATACAGACCCACCGTTTTCCGGATGGTGAAAACAAACTGACGCTGCCAGCCGAACTACCCGAGCACGTCATTTTTTGCCGTAGTCTCGATGACCCTAACGGAAAATTACTGGAGTTATTACTGGCCGCAAAAACGGCTCGAAAACTGGGCGCTAAAGTGATTACCCTGATTGCACCCTATCTCTGCTATATGCGACAGGATAAAGCTTTCCACCCGGGTGAGGTCGTTAGTCAAACAATTGTTGGTCAATTCCTTGCTGACATATTCGATAACGTCGTTACTGTGGATCCGCATCTGCACCGTATCGAGCGCCTGCAACAGGCCGTGCCTGCAAACCAGGCGATAACCCTGTCTGCCACTTCACTGATGGCGGATTTTTTACGCGGGCGATTCGACAACCCGGTATTACTAGGACCTGACAGCGAAGCACAACAATGGGTGAGTGCTGTCGCTAAACCCAATCAATGGGAATATGGCGTCTGTAAAAAAATACGCAGGGGCGACCGCGACGTGGAGATTAGTTTGCCTGACATAGACCTGTCCGGGCGTAAGATAGTACTGGTCGATGATGTTGCCAGTAGTGGCCAGACACTGGCGGTAGCCAGCCACAAATGCCTGTCCAACAAAGCACAGAGCGTCGATGTACTGGTTACTCATGCTTTATTATCTAATGTTGCAAAACAAAATTTGCTAAAGGCCGGTGTCGGTAACATCTGGAGCACCAATAGTGTGAGCCATGAGAGTAATATGATCCCTTTGCATGACTTACTTAAAGACGCAGTTTTAAGTCTGAGCTAAAGATTTCTACAGAATATATTTCGATAATTAATATTGGTAATAATATGGATATTCAGTTCCACGGCGCTGCCGGCGAAGTCACCGGTTCCTGCCATCTGATTATAGTCGGTGAGCATAAAATACTGCTAGACTGCGGTATGATCCAGGGTCGTCGTGTCGACGAAGCACGTAATGCCGAACCGTTTCCTTTTGAGCCATCATCTATCGATGCCGTTGTACTAAGCCACTCCCATATTGATCACTCGGGACGCATCCCCTACCTGGTCAAGTCTGGATTTAGTGGTCCAATCTATACACAAAAAGCCAGTCGGGATCTGTGTCGAATTATGCTTAAGGATTCGGCTCACATAAACGAAAAAGAAACCGAATGGGAAAATAAAAAACGGGAACGCAAAGGTCTTAAATTACTGGAGCCTCTGTACTCGGTGCAGGAGGTGCAGTTCGCTATGCGCCAGTTTAAAGGTATTGACTATGGTGAAAAGAAGACGATAACACCGGGTATCAGGCTACGCCTGTCAGATGCTGGACATATACTGGGGTCATCAATTATAGAACTATGGCTTGAAGAAAACGGTGTTCGACGCAAACTGGTATTTAGTGGTGACCTGGGTAGTCCTGCCAGGCCGATTCTTCACGACCCAGCCTATATCGAAGAAGCTGATCTGGTGATTATGGAAAGTACTTATGGCGACCGCGTGCATCGATCTACAGACGAAACAAATCAGGAAATCGATGATATTTTTCGCTCCGCCTCTAGCGGCAAAGGAAATATTTTAATTCCAGCTTTCGCTGTCGGACGTACGCAGCATTTACTATACGATTTTGCCACGCATTATGACGCTTGGAATTTGTCTTGCTGGCAGATATTTCTGGACAGTCCGATGGCCATCGAAGCCACCGAAGTCTATACCCGCCATACCGAATTGTATGATAAGGAAGCCGCTGAACTATGGCAAAAAAACAAACAACAGCCGCTAATACCCAATTTGCATTTTACGCGTACAGCCAACCAGTCGATGCATTTAAACCTGGTGCGCTCGGGCGCAATTATCATTGCCGGTAGCGGTATGTGTACCGGTGGTCGAATCAAGCACCATCTTAAACACAATGTCTGGCGTAGCGATTGTCATATCATTATTGTTGGCTACCAGGCATACGGTACACTGGGTCGCATGCTGGTCGATGGTGCAAAAAACATCCGTCTGTGGGGCGAATCAATGCGAGTTAAAGCGACTATACACACGGTAGGCGGCTTATCAGCGCACGCCGATCAGTCGGGTTTGATGGACTGGTATAGCTACTTTAATAATCGGCCACCGCTGGTTCTGGTACACGGCGAAACTAATGCGATGGACGTATTGCAAATTTGTATACAAAACGATCTTAATGCACAAGTACGCAAGGCACAACCGGGTGAACAGATAGATTTGGTACAGCTGAAAGATTTTCACAATTGACCGCCGCTAAATACCCAGAACCAGGTTCTTTAACCAGAGTTGGTGGAATTCAAGGATGATATCAGGCTGCTAATTCAGAGCTCCCCAGGGTTTTCTCCGAGTCTTTTTTAATTGTTGTTTAAAAAGGCATTGGATACTGCCGATAAGCTTCCAAAATATCCTCCAGCGCTTCATCACTCAAAGTTACGTCACTGGCCCCAATATTAACTGCCAGTTGTTCGAGACTGGTAGCACCTATTATTGACGAAGTGACAAAGGGGCGCTGGTTGCAGAAGGTTATGGCCATTTGCGATGGGTCGAGATTATGTTTTTCTGCGATGGCAACGTAAGCGTCAGCTGCAGCCAGCGATATTTCGTTGGCGCGACCGTTGAGATCTGCGCTGATGGTCATGCGTGAGCCGGGCGGTTTTTCGCCGCCGTGGTATTTGCCTGTGAGCAAACCACAGGCTAGCGGTGAAAACGGTAGCAGGCCGACGTTTTCGTTGTGTGATAGTTCTGCGAGATCGAGGTCGTGAGTACGATACAGCAGGCTGTATTCGTTCTGGATAGAAACAACACGCGGCAGGTTATTAGCTTCGGCAATTTGCAGGAACTGTGAAGTACCCCAGCAGCTTTCATTGGATAAACCGATCTGGCGAATTTTGCCGGCATCGACCAGGGCCTTTAGTGCCACGAGCGTTTCGTAAATATCCGCTCGAGTTTCTTCACGATTCTGACTGGTGGGGTCGAATTTCCAGCTCTGGCGAAACTGGTAAGAGCCACGGTTAGGCCAGTGTAACTGGTAGAGATCGATGTAGTCGGTTTGCAATCGCTTGAGACTACCTTCGATGCTGGTATTGATTTTCTGTGCAGATATCGGTGCGCCGTCCTGAATCCAGTCGATACCTTCTCCGGTCACTTTGGTCGCGAGAACTACCTTATCTCGATTACCCGAGGCCTTGAACCAGGTACCAATGATTTCTTCGGTGCGTCCCTGGGTCTCGGCAGAGATCGGGTTGGCCGGATACATTTCGGCGACGTCAAAAAAGTTTACGCCTTGCTCGAGTGCGTAATCCATTTGCGCGTGGCCTTCGGCCTCTGTGTTTTGTGTACCCCAGGTCATGGTGCCGAGACAGATATCGCTGACTTCGATATCGCTACTGCCGAGTTTGTTGTATTTCATTGTTTACTCTTCTGTAAGAGTGGATAAATCTCTCGCGGCATCGCGCAGGAGGGGAATATATTGGTCAGCATCGCCCAGCGAAAAGCGAAATACCGGTGCCTGGATGGCCACCGAGCTGTAAAATCGCCCCGACTTGTCGGTCACTGGAACACCAATCGCGATCATGCCTTCGAATAGTTCTTCGTTGTCGACGGATAGTTTCTGCTCTCTTATTTTCTCTGTTTCGGCTAATAGCTGATCGGGATCAGTAATGCTATTTTTGGTGTGGGCTACGAGGTCGAGTTTAGCGATCACGGCTTTGCGTTTTTTTATCGGTAAACTACTGAGGTACAATTTTCCGCTGGCGGTACAGTGGAGCGGTACACGCGTGTCCATCGGGAAGATTAATTTTAGTGCTAGCTCTGTTTCGACTCGATCCGAATAAGCCATTCGCAGGCCATCGGCATAAGCGATATTGCAGGTCTCGCCGACTTCGCGTGAAAGTGCTTCGAGGATGGCGTGACGTTGGGCTCGAAAACGCGAATGCGACAAAACTCCAACCGCCATATCGTGTAATCGATTACCCGGCATATAACTTTTGCCATTTATTTCTTTTAACAGATAACCCCGGGCCTCGAGCTCTGCACACAAACGATGTGCGGTGGCTTTGGGCAGGTTGAGGGTTTCGTTGATCTCGGTTGCACTTATTGGTTTGCTGGCAGCAGCAACAGTGTCGAGAATATCCAGCACCCGATGAATGGTAGAGCCGCGTTCACGTTTCATAGTGATATTTTAAGTTATTACGATCAAAATGGGAAAATTAATTCCGTTTTAAATGGAATTGTTATATTTTATAATTATTGGGCAGCAATATAACGTAACTGGAACCCTTAACCAAATAGCTATCAGGTATCTTAATTGAAACAATTTGATTACATCGTGGTAGGTGCTGGTTCGGCTGGTTGTGTACTGGCAAATCGTCTGTCGGAAAATCCGAATCATCGCGTTTTATTACTGGAGGCGGGTAGAAAGGACTGGAACCCCTGGTTACACATTCCAGTGGGCTATTTTAAAACCATGCACAACCCGGCCTTCGACTGGTGTTATATGACTGAGCCTGACCCTGGTCTTGCTGGTAGAAGATTGCAATGGCCGAGGGGTAAGGTGCTGGGTGGTTCGAGTGCATTGAATGGTTTGCTCTACGTGCGTGGCCAGGCACAGGATTACGATCGCTGGGCAGAGCTGGGGAATAGTGGCTGGAGTTATGACGAGGTATTACCCTATTTCAAAAAGTCCGAGGACAATCAACGCGGTGGCGATCAATATCACGGCGTCGGTGGGCCACAAAAGGTTTCTGACCTGCGTCTACGACGACCCATTGCCGAACAGTTTATTAAAGCTGCCACCGAGCAGGGCATCCCATTTAACGACGATTACAATGGAGAAATTCAGGAAGGTGTCGGTTATTTTCAACAAACCGCATACAACGGTTTTCGCTGGAGTACCGCGAAGAGCTTTCTCCGACCTGCGAAAAATCGAAGAAATCTTAGCATTTTGACCAAAGCCCAGGTATCGCGATTATTGTTCGAGGGCAAGCGCGTGACTGGCGTCGAATATCGCCAGGGCGGGCAATTACACACGGCATTGTCGAAAGCCGAGGTGGTTCTCAGCGCCGGAGCGGTTAATTCACCACAAATTCTCCAACATTCGGGAATTGGCGACCCGGATATACTAGCGGCAGCGGGCGTTGAAACCCGGCAGGACTTACCGGGTGTCGGTAAAAATCTACAGGATCATTTGCAAATTCGGCTGGTTTTCGAGACTAGTGAGCGCACCCTGAACGATGAACTCAATAATCCATTAAAACAATTTAAGGTGGGCTTACAGTATTTTCTAACCAGAACCGGACCTTTGACACTGGCTGCCAGCCAGGTGGTTATTTTCACAAAGTCGAGTGCGAGTATCGATCGACCAGATATCCAGTTTCATATGCAACCGCTGAGCGCAGACAAGCCGGGGGATGGCGTACACCCTTTCTCGGCTTTTACCGCGTCGGTATGCCAGCTCCGCCCGCATAGCCGTGGAGAAATTCGAATTACTTCGAGCGATCAATTTGCTTATCCGGAAATTCATCCCAATTACCTGTCTGATCAACGCGATTGTGAAGTGGCGATAAACGGCATAAAGGTGGCGAGAGGGATCGCCGGTGCGCCAGCGCTAAAGTCGCGAATCACCCGTGAACGTGTGCCGGGGAGTGAATACCAAAGCGACGACGAATTACTCGACGCGGCGCGTAAATTCAGCCAGACGATTTATCACCCAACCAGTACCTGCAAGATGGGGCAGGATGAGATGGCTGTCGTCGATGCTCAGTTGAGAGTGCATGGTATCGAAGGGCTACGGGTTGCCGATGCGTCGATCATGCCGGAAATTGTGTCGGGCAATACCAACGCACCGACGATTATGATTGGTGAAAAGGCTGCAGATATGATTTTGGCGAGTCGGCGTTGACGAACTAATTGTTGCGTTAATTGCACATATTTGCCAAAATGAGACTATAAGTTTCGTTTTAGATTAAAAGTCTAATAATAAAAGCAAGGTCAGTTTCAGTTGCTAGAATCGAGAATTCGGTTGTTAATTTAAGTCATCAACCGCTACCCTCTGAGTAAGATAGATTCGTGTTCAGGGGTTTTACAACTAAACAAGCTGTAATAACGCAGCTAAATCTAAAATAGGAGAGAGGAAAATGTCTAAACGTTTCAATCTGATAAGTGCAGCAGCCATGGCACTAATGGCACTCATGGCATCGTCTGCCATGGCGGCTGGCAAGGTCTTGCGTATCCAGTCGGTGCTATCCACCTCAGCTGACGAAGTCGTTATGTTGAGGGAGTTCGGTAAAGATGTCGCAGCGCTGACTAATGGCTCGCTCACCATCGAAGTTCT
>JAUVCH010000066.1 GCA_030595795.1 Gammaproteobacteria bacterium | reverse complement strand
CTGGGAGCTAGTTTACACCAGGGTATAACAGGCGAAAAGCCGATGGAATCAACACAACGGGGTATGGCTTTACTGCATGATGAACCAGATCCTTATAAGGCTTTGTCTCAATCCGCGATAGAGGGTTATTCACCTGCCTTTTTAAGAGCCATTGATCAGGCTCTGAAGTTGCAGGTTTATGATCGTCCACAGAATTTGGAAGAATTTCTGGGCATGCTCAAAGGTGAAATTAAGCTGCCAGATCTGCCAAAAATCCTGGCATCCGCAGCAGAGACGGTTCTTAGGCCAAGAACAATAGTCAAACCCAGAAATAAAAAATCCGCCAAAGACGATGATTCCGAACAATATACAAAGACCGAATTAATTTCACCTACAGAAATTGACGCGCCTGACTCGGTCGATGTCGAAGTAGGTAATCAATCACCACCCGAAGTTGTTGCTACAGAGAAAAAATCGTCTTCGACAATAAAAATTTTATTTACGATTTTCGTTTTTTCTGCCGTTATCGCCGGTGTTATATTTTATCCGACAAGTGAAAAATCACCTGAAGAAATACATGAACAAAAAGTGGATCTTTTGTTTAAAAGGGCCGATAAATTGATTGCCAATGGTGAGTACTACAATAAAGCTGGCAACGGTGCACTCGGCACTTATCAGGAGATTATTACTTTAGAGCCAAATAGTTCGACTGCGAAAAATGGTATTAAGAATGTGGCCCAACATTTTTTGTTACAAGCTGAACAATTTATCGATAAGCAGGATTTCACGCAGGCGAAGGCCAGTTTAAATATCCTCAGCTTCATCAACCCTGAATTTCCCGGATTGAAAAATGCTCAGATCAGAATTTCCGAATTTCTTAATAGTGAAAAGGAACTCAAGCAGATAGAGATTTATCTTGACCAGGCCAATAAGGCACTGCAACAGGGCCAGACCTACGAACCAGAAGGAGAAAGTGCTGCATTCTATTTTCAGAATGTTTTAATGCTGGATCCAAACAATGTAACTGCCAGCCTGGGGCTGTTCGAAATTGCAGAAACAATAATAGACGATGCTCAAGCCGAGCTTAAGAGGAATGACACCCAACGTGCAGAATCACTAGTTAGCCTCGCCGAGGCAATCAACCCCGATAAACCAGCCATACAAACCATTCGTAAGCAAATTGGCAAAACAAACAAAATTAATAAAGTGCTGACCAAAGCAGATAATGCCTATGCGAGGAATCGCTACACTACTCCTGAAAAAGACAATGCCTATGAGCATTACACGCAAGTGTTAACCATTGCGCCATCCAATCTTCAAGCAAAAGCGCGCTTAAAAGAAATTGCCGACTACTATGTGGCTAGAATTCGAAAATACACCCAGGCAGGGAATATCGCATCCGCGAACTCCAGCCTTAAGATCCTGGCAAATTATTTTCCAGATAATCCTAATTTCGCAAATTTGAAGAATGCAATAAATAAAAAACAAAAGCAGATAAGTGATTCCAAAGTAGTCAAGAAGAAACCGGAGCCATCGATTAATAAACAGTTGCTACCTGAAGGCGTGAATCAACAACAGGATGACAGTCAGGTAGTCCAGGATATAGTCGGCCTATTTATCAATGCGTTGAAAAGCAGGGATATGAGTGGCTTGTCAAAAGTCTCTCAAATGACGAGCCAACAAGAAAATCTATATGCCAGTATTTTTAAGCAGTATCAATCACTGAATATAAAGGTGGCTCCGAACTCCTTCACTTTAAGTAAGAGTTCCGGGTTAGCCGGCATAAAAATAGAAATTATCGATCTGGTTGACTCAAAGGGGAATTCCGTAGTGACAAGTGCCAACTGGACCAAGATTGAACTCAAAATTTCTAAAATAGGTGATAGCTGGACAAAGGCCACCATAATTTAAACTATTTGACACCAAACCGAGAACGATCAACAATTTGGTAGTGCAGGATCGATTCTTATAATTAAGGAGGGTACGAGAGTGAAAATAATACTAAGTCGGCTGTTTAGCGTGTTTTTTTTCTTGCAGGTGGTTAGTCCGTCGGTAATGGCGGCGCAGTTAGGGCTACCAGCGCCGGATATTGAACCTCCAACAATCCTGTTTAATGAAGGTAATACTGTAATTGAAGAAGGCATTAAAACTTTTTCAGCTACGGTTACCGATAATATTGGCGTTGCGAATGTCACCCTCTATTTCAAAAGCCCGGCGGATATAGCTTTTAAACCTAGAAAAATGAATCCATCTAGCGCAGATCCGAATATATACACAGTCGAAATTGAAATAGATTCTGTTATTACAAGCAAACTGGAAATTTACATTCGGGCAGACGATGTGTCTGGTAACAGTATCTTTGAAGGGCAAAAGTTCTCGCCTTTGACTTATACCGTTATTCCCTCTGCTAGTGCTGGCAAAGTGATTACCTCGGTTACGGAACCTCCTGCGGAAGAAGAGGAAGGTATGAGCACCCTGTCTATAATTCTGATTGGATTGGGTGTAGCAGCACTCGCTGGCAGTGGCGGAGGCGGTGGCGACGGTCCCTCAACCGGTTCGGTTACTATTACTTCAGACCTCCCCTAAGAAGCAGGAGGTCTAAATTTCTTTGGCTGCTAATCCTATTAGTGGCTTGTATTCGGCTGTCGTTCAATCAAGAAAACGCTTTCCCTGGCTTGGCTCCGAATGCCTTCAAAATTATGGCTAATGGGCAAAATTTGGTGAATGAAGCCTGGAGCAAATTAGCGCCGACAAAGGCTGTCAGAAAGAGCCAGTAAACGTGGTGTAAGTGTGATAATGCCAGACTGATTAAAATAACAGTTCCCGCAAACATCATTACGATACGATCGATAGACATAATATTCTCCTTTCAAATTAATAATCAGTATATTAGCTAAGCCTAATGTATTCAATAAGAGATTGGACCGCTATTACTTTGGAATCAGGCTTGTTTTATGCGGTTATTACACGCGTTCTATTATAGTGGCAATGCCCTGGCCTACACCGATGCACATGGTGCATAGGGCGTATTGACCCCCCGTTTTGTGTAACTGTCGAGTAGCCGTGGTGATTAAACGGGCACCGCTCATACCCAGCGGATGGCCGAGAGCAATAGCGCCTCCGTAAGGATTAACCTGGGGTGCGTCGTCGGCAAGTCCCAGGCCACGCGTCACTGCCAGAGCCTGCGCTGCAAAAGCTTCGTTAAGTTCGATAATATCCATTTGCGCAAGACTAAGTCCAGTTAGTGCCAGTACCTTTTTGCTGGCCGGTGAGGGACCGAAGCCCATGATGCGCGGTTCGACTCCGGCGACCGCCATGCCCACCACGCGGGCCAGTGGTTGCAGGCCATGTAGTTTAGATGCTTGCTCGTTTGCGATAAGCATCGCGCAGGCGCCGTCGTTGATACCAGATGCATTGCCCGCAGTCACAGAGCCGTCTTCGCGAAACGATGTCGGTAGCTTAGCCAGCGTCTCCAGTGTTGTTGATGCTCGGGCATGCTCATCGATGTTAAATAAAATCAGGGCAGCCTTACGCTGAGGAATCGTCACCGGGATAATTTCATCATCGAAATTACCGGCCTGTTGTGCTGCAGCCGTCTTTTGCTGAGAGTGAAAAGCGAACAGATCCTGATCCTCGCGGCTGATATTAAAATCTTCGGCTACATTTTCCGCAGTCTCTGGCATGGACTCTGTGCCGTACATTTTTTTCATTAAACTATTGGGAAAGCGCCAACCGATAGTGGTGTCATATATCTCTGCATTACGGCTGAAAGAGGTGGTCGCTTTCGGCATGACAAACGGTGCTCGTGACATGGACTCGACGCCACCGGCTATCATCAGACTAGTTTCCCCTGCCTTGATCGCGCGCGCTGCGGTGCCGACAGCATCCATGCCTGAACCACACAAACGATTAATGGTGGTGCCGGTAGCGGTGACTGGCAGCCCCGCCAACAGTGCTGACATACGAGCGATATTGCGGTTGCACTCCCCGGCCTGATTGGCGTTACCGAATATAACATCGTCTAGCTGTTCCCAGTCGACTGCCGGGTTTCGTTCGATTAATGCTTTGATCGGAATCGCACCCAGATCGTCGGTACGCACAGTTGACAGGGTTCCTCCGAAGCGCCCGATAGCAGTGCGCAGGGGGTCACATATAAAAGCTTCGGTCATGTTATTGCTCGGCAAAATTAGGTTTGTGTTCTTATATTATGACGTTAATACCTTCCTCGTCTATCTGATCCTCAATAGCAGGAGTAGTTTTACCCCATTCCATTACAGGCCCTCAGAAAAGGAGTATATTTTTACTCATTTTACTGAATGGGAGTGAATCGTTTCTCATGTATCAAATTACGCCACTCGATCTCGCGGTAGGGTTCATCCCAGTACTGATTACCCTGGTTATCATCTTATACTGGTCGCAGAATATTAAGACATCGCTGATCGCGATATTTCGCATGCTTATCCAGCTACTGTTGATTGGTTACGCACTTAATTTTATTTTCTACAGCGATAGTCAGTGGGTCATCTTACTGGTTCTTGTATTCATGTTGGTAATGGCGAGCTGGATTTCGCTGAATGCGCTGCCGGTTGCTAAAAAGCCCTTATTGATTTATAGCATTGCTGCAATTTTATGTGGCGGCGGGCTCAATCTAGTATTCGTTTCGCAAGGAGTTTTGCATGCCGACCCCTGGTATCAACCGCAGGTTATGATCCCGGTTGCAGGGATGATCTTCTCGAATTCTATGAACGCGATAAGTCTGGCCGGAGAGCGATTGTTCAGCGAGTTCGAGCATCAGAAGGATTACCATAGCGCCCGTAATATAGCGTTTCAGGCAGCAATGATTCCGGTAATTAATTCTCTGCTGGCGGTGGGGCTGGTATCACTCCCTGGAATGATGACCGGACAGATCCTGGCAGGAACCGAACCATTAGTAGCGGCGCGATACCAGATAATCGTCATGTGTATGATCTTTAGTTCTGCGGGTATATCGGCTGCGATGTTTTTGTACCTGATCAGGCATGTTGGCCGAGCTAGTGATTATCGGGATTAATCGCTTTTTTATTGCTGTAAAATGCCTGGAGTGTCGCCAGATCGGCGTCCATGTCACCACCAGGTAGTAAGGCCGGGCCAAAGCCAAGTGTTTTAGTTGCGGTGTCGAGATAGGCCGGAACAATCGGTACTTTGGCGGCAAGTGCGATGCGGTAAAAACCCGTCTTCCACTTTTTTACGCGAGTACGGGTGCCTTCCGGTGCTATTCCCAGAATTAGATGGTCGCTGTCGTGAAACGCCTTAACTGCCTGGTCTACGATAGCAGAAGCGGCTTCGGTACCGCGTTCGACTGGTATGCCTCCGAGCCAGAAAAATATTCGACCGAAAAAACCTTCAAATAACGAGTGCTTACCAAGAAAGCTAATTTTCAGCCGCAGCAGGCCAACGACTGACATGAAGATCGGAAAATCCCAGTTGCTGGTATGCGGTGCGGCGATGACGACGTATTTAGAAATGTCAGGTGGTGTGTTGACCAGTTTCCACCCACTAATGCCGAGAAATCCTTTGCCTAGCGTGTACAGCAAACCAGAGAAAAAACGGTTGTTGTAGATAATATTAGGTGATGGGTCACTGGGGAGAGTATGAGGCAAGGGTGTTTCGCTAAGAAGTGAACTGAGAGTGTTCAGCATAGCGTAGAAAATTAGCAAAGGAAATCAGATAGCTGCTAGAATTCGCGCCTCAAAAATCCGTCCATGAAAAAGGAAAACCCAAAAATGTGGTTCAAAAACCTACAAGTTTATCGATTTACCAAGCCCTGCGAATTAACCACTGAAATACTGAATGACGCATTGGCTGAGAGTTGTTTCGTCCCCTGTGGTAGCCAGGACTTAACGCGCTCAGGTTGGGTACCGCCTTTGGGTCGTCATGGCAGTGAGTTGGTCCATGCGACCAATGGCTATTTGATGGTTTGTTCTAAACGCCAGGATAAGTTACTACCTCCGGCAGTCATCAACGAAGAGCTAGAAGAGAAGGTTTTAGCTATCGAAGAGCGCGACGGACGGAAATTGCCGCGTAAGGAACGCCAATCATTAAAAGACGAGGTTATTTTTGATTTATTGCCCAGGGCATTCGTTCGCTCGTCATTGCAGTACGCTTATATTTCACCGCGCGATAATCTGTTGGTAGTCAATGCGGCATCGATTAAGCGCGCCGAAGACCTTCTGCACGAGCTGCGTGATGCGCTCGGTTCACTATCAGTGATCCCGCTGACAGGCAAAAACGAGCCAATTGAAGTCATGACCCAATGGGTTAATAGTGGTCATCCAGCCCAGGGATTTGAATTGGGTGCGGAATTTGAGTTGCGCGATAATGCAGACATCCGAAGCGTAATCCGCTGTAAAAATCATGATCCGGCCGCCGCTGAAATAGCGAGCCACTTAAAAACCGGTATGCATGTGAGCAAACTGGCTTTGAGCTGGCAGAAACGCATCGAATTTGTACTAGACGAAAAACTTGGCATTAAACGCCTACGCTTTTCGGATGTTGTTCAGGAGAAGGCTAACGAAGCAGAAGCCGAGGATGTAGCGACCCAGTTCGACGTGGACTTTTCTATTATGTCACTGGAGCTATCGGAATTCTTTGAAGCTTTGAGCGAAGCCTTTGGCGGTGAAGAAGCATAATACTTATTTAAATATGGGGTTATCTTCCTGTGAAGGACAAGTCGCGAAGCGATGATTCCCATTTAAATTAATTTTAAATAATAATTGACTTATAAGACGACCGGTCATATAGTTAATTGATGAGCAAACGTCAAGACAAAAAAGATCATATCCTCTGGGCTGGTTTAGAGCTAATGAAGTCCCAGGGCTATAACGGTACCAGTGTCAAAGATATAGTTGATGCGGCCAGCGTGCCGAAGGGGTCTTTTTACAACTATTTCGAGAGCAAGGAATCTTTTGCAATAGACGCTCTGGAGGCTGTTTTCTGCCAGGACTACGATACCAGTCGGGCTCTGTTATTTGGCGGGGACAAAACAGCACTTGAGCGGTTGTCGATTTATTTCGAGAAAAATGTCGATCGTTGCTGCGATGGCGAATTCAAGGTGGGTTGTTTTTTCGGCAATATGTGCCAGGAAATGGCCGATAGCAATGAAACCATTCGGGTCAAGGTTCGTCAGGTTCTCGGCAGGAATACGCAGTTGATTGTTGATGTGCTCGAAGAGGCCAAAGCCGCTGGAGAAATTGGCCAGTCAGTAGAAACCAATATCCTGGCAGAATTTATATTGAACGCCTGGGAAGGTACTTTGATGCGCATGAAGGCTTCAAAAACCCGTGAGCCACTGGATATATTTCTGTCCATGCTACCTCAGTTAGTGCATTAATTTTTTTGAACCAATTATAAGACGACCGGTCATATTTATATAGAATAGTCACGGCAGAATGAAATGATGTATCAAGCATTAGTAAAACGTTTATCAGGTATCGCAATACCAATTATTGCCATCTATATTTTGAGTGCAGGTATTGCGATAGCGGAACCAAAGCGCGCGAATGAAGAATATTTTGATCCCAATTACCTGGACGACTCGGCAAAAACCAGTTGGACGATCGGTTTCGACAATGACATCCTGGTACCCGGGTCGCGAGATCAGGACTATACCTATGGATTTAACCTTACATTCGCCGGGCAATCGACAGAGGACCAGTGGGCATCTCTTCACGAGCCACTCGACTGGATTAACCAGCAAACGGGTTTCGATAGTTTGACGGATTCCTCCATTGGTGCCAGTAAGACCGAATACGGTTTATTTGGCTTCACCCCCGAAGATATCAGCCAAAGCGGTGTTCAGTCTGATGATCGCCCCTACGCCAGCCTGGTATATGTCTCTAGTTCCAGGGAGCAATATTACCCTGCCCAGGAAGTATCCTGGCAAAGTACGCTAACCCTGGGAGTGATGGGATTGAGTATTGTCGGGGATGTTCAGGATCAGGTGCACTCGACCGTCAATGGCACTAGCCCCATGGGCTGGGATAACCAGATTTCTACTGGTGGAGAGCCAACTGCACGCTATAGCATTTCGCGACAGGGGTTGTTGTCAAAGCGAAACTCGGGGCTGGAATTCAAGAATACCTTTCAGGCTTCACTAGGATATATTACCGAAGCCAGTTGGAGCCTTAGTGCCAGAACCGGAAATATCCAGACGCCCTGGGTTTCGTTTAATCCTGAATTGGCGAACTACGGTGAAAAGTCGGTTCCGAATACTCGGGTGAAGGTAACCGAACAATACGCCTGGGCTGGTATTTCTCTCAAAGCGCGTGCCTATAACGCTTTCTTACAGGGTCAGTTTAAAGATAGCTCGGTAACCTATGACAGTAATGAGATAAATCACCTGTTAGTCGAAACCTGGTTAGGCTATACGCTTGCTCTCACCAACGGATACAGTTTCACCTACTCGATACGGGGTCATACCTCTGAGCTTAAGCAGGGGAAAGGTAATCGAAACGTTATCTGGGGAGGCGTGTTGATTTCCAGAACAAACGGTTAAGGTAATTTTGATCTAAAGACCGGCACTAGCGAGGCCATCATATGCTACTCTAACGGCCCGTTATTAGTCGATCTCAACCGTAGCACGCCGCCGAATGCCCCGTAAAAATCTGTTATTACTCGCTACCTGCCAGGGGCTTATGCTGTCTGGTACTTCACTGGTCATGACGACATCGGCGTTGGTCGGAGTGATGCTTGCGCCCAAACCGACGCTGGCGACACTGCCGCTTGGGCTGGCCTATTTTTGCGTCATGCTAACCATGATACCGGCATCGCTGCTCATGAAACGCTATGGTCGTCGGGTCGGTTTTGCGCTCGGCGGTACGGCTGGTCTCATCGGTGGTTCTACTTCAGCCGTTGGTATATATCTCAATAGTTTTTCGCTATTTTGTACGGGATCGGCTTTATTTGGCGTCGCCAGTGGCTTTTCACAGTACTTTCGTTTTGCCGCAGCGGAGCTGGTGCCTGATTCTTACAAGAGTCGTGCGATCTCATGGGTGATGGCAGGTGGACTGGTAGCTGCATTCATTGGCCCAAATACGGCGCGTTTTACCCGGGAGATGATTCCAGACGCACAGTTCGCGGCTTCCTTCGCCGTTATTGCGCTGTTTAGTGCGGGCGTGATTTTCATCCAGTTATTTATCCGTATGCCAAAACCTGCCGAAGAAGAAGTTCAGGGACAGAATCGACCGCTTGGATTTGTGCTGACACGCCCTGTTTTTTTGGTGGCCGTGTTATGTGCGATGATAGCCTATGGCACGATGAATTTGTTGATGACCGCGACACCGTTGGCCATGGATCACCGGGGTATGGTATTTGGTGACACGGCTATAGTTATACAGTGGCATATCGTGGGCATGTTTGCGCCTTCGTTTTTCACCGGCAGTTTAATCGACCGCTTTGGTGTGCTGAAAATCATGTTTGTGGGTGCGATACTGCTATTGGCTTGCGCGGTTGTCGCACTGACTGGGCAATTGTATGCGAATTTCTTTGTTGGCCTGTTAATGCTTGGGGTTGGCTGGAATTTTCTGTATATAGGCGGTACCACCTTGTTGACTGAAGTGTATTTACCTTCGGAGAAGGCCACGATTCAGGGTATCAACGAGTTTCTGGTGTTTTCTGCAACGGCGTTTACCGCGTTTTCGTCTGGTTATTTGCATCATACGCTCGGTTGGGAAACGCTTAATTTCTACACGATTCCGGTTACGGGATTCGCGGCGGGCATTATCGTTCTGCTGGCCTGGCGCTTACACAGTCGTCCACTACAGGCTGCTTAATCGGAACATCGCTGATGACTTTAACTGAGTACACCCTATACGCTATGTTATGGCTTAGTTTCGGCTTCGCCCATTCCCTGCTCGCGAGTAATTCGTCAAAACGACTCTTGCAACCCTTATTCGGGCCTGCTTATCGGCTCGCCTATAACCTGTTTTCGGCATTGCATATCGGTCTGATTATGATTGGCGGACAGCTATGGTTGGCCAATAACGCCGTAACATTTAACCTCGACGGTTGGCTGGATATTTTAATTATGGTAAGTCGATGGCTTGGTATCGGTATTATCCTGGCGGCACTAACGCAATACGATCTGGGTATATTCGGTGGTTTAGCGCAACTGCGACGAGGTAGTGACGTGACCGATGCTAATGAACCGCTGCACTTGAGCGGTATGCACCGCTATGTCCGGCACCCAATTTATCTGGGTGCTTATTGTTACCTGTGGGGTGGCGCTGCTGACGAATTCGGCTTGCAAACAGCTCTGTGGGGCAGTGTTTATTTACTCATTGGTACCTGGTTTGAAGAGCGCAAGCTGATTGCGCAATATGGTCAAAGCTATGTCGAGTATCGGGCCAGGGTACCGTCGGTCATTCCATTTCGAGGCAGAGCTATTTAGCTTAGGCCGTATTCGAAAAACTGGGCATCCGGGCCTTTCCCTTTCCTGACGTGCATTTTTCCTTGAGCCAGTTCCATAATAATCGTGCAAATGGTTCCGAGTTCATGCACCGACTCGTCAGGCAGATATTCCCGATAAATGGGTAATAAGCGATTGGAGTCGTCTGACAGCAATCGACTCATGGTTTCGACGCTACGCTTGGGATTGTCTGCCAAAATTTGTGTTGCTTTGTTAAACCGGGCATATGAGCTGGCAAAATCAGGGTTATGTTCAGAATTAATTGGTTTGCCGAGATAGTGGTTGGTATGCAGTAGATAGTCGGTAACTGCTTCAAGACGATAGCTATCCTGCCTACAGAACTCCATATCGAAGCCCTTACCGTCGGCGTCGGCAACAAGAATGTTGCTGGCTTTGCCCTCGGCATGTTGCGCCAGTAGTGAATCAACTTCACCGAGTGTCTTGCAATCGAGGATAGCCCGTAAAATGATATGTACGGGCAGGCCATCGAGTACCTTACCCAGCGTTAATATATTCAGACAAACACCGAGGCCCCGATTATTCATTCCGATTTTGCCGATAATGCCGGGTTCGGTAAGCATGAGGATATTGTGTCCACCGGCCTGTTCGATATTCATTAACACAGTCAGCGGCTCTAGCGCTTTGCCCCAGTCCCAGTTTTGGCCGAGGATTGAAGGTTCTCGAAAATAAACTGCGGTGCATTCGTTACTCGCGTTAGCGCTTTGAGAAAGAATTTCCGTACGGGCATTGAGTGCTGTAATCCATAATGGATCGACATCTGCGCCTTGGGCGATTCCTTTTATTTCTTCGTCATAATCAGGATTGAATGCTTTGATCTTTTGTCGGAAGAACTCTGCATGCTGGAAAACTTCTGAATCCGATAGTTTGAATATAGAGCGATAAAAAATGATAGTTTTATCGATCTCAACCCTTAGCTGTTCCCCGTGCTGGCGACCACGTTCGAAAGCCTCGCCCGAAATTTTTATAGTTGGAAACTGGTTGGTATTATTTAGTAATGTCATTGGATAGTATTATTCAGCTAAGATGAGTTTTTGCCAACCATATTTAATGAGATAATTTTAATTTTTGTATCATGAGCCAAATAGATCGAAACAAGTGGAACCAACGATACGCCGAGGATAGCTATCGAAAAACTAACCCCGTGTCTTTACTGGAAGAGTGGCTACCCAAACGGCCAGTAGGTCGGGCGCTAGATGTAGCCTGTGGCGCAGGCCGAAACGCGCTTTATCTGGCGAAGGCAGGTTTTACCGTCGATGCTATCGATATATCGCATGAAGGTTTGAAGCTGGCTCAACGGCAAGCTGAGAGCCAGGGCCTTAGCATCAACTGGATCGAGCATGACCTGGATGAAATTTATGCCTTTGAACAAAATTACGATTTAATTGTGGTCATGTGGTACGTTAATCTGGCGCTCATGACCCGGCTGTGCGATTACCTCGCGCCAGGCGGTTACCTGCTTTGTGAGGAACATCTGGTTAGCGATCAGGAAACGGTTGGGCCAAAGAATGATAACTTTCGGGTGAAGCCCGGAGCATTGCGATCTGCGGTATCGGGGCTTGAGATATTGTCCTACGAAGAGTCGGTTGAAACAGTTACTAGTGGTGACTCGGTAGCGAGCGCGCGTGTTGTGGCGAGGAAACGATTAAGTAACAAGAAGAAGTTCTCGGAGTCAGGCGATGGATAACTATTTCCGCGATATCTCAAAATATTATGCGGCCAACATTTTTGACAATCTGTTGGCTGTGGGCCGAATTATATTTAGAGACGGTCAATACACGTTTGCCAGGGATGATGTGCACGGCCCGTTCAATCTTGTCGCTAATCCCGGTGCCGATATTACTCGTATGGTTCATGTCATCGGCGAAATTCATCCTCGGAGCGCACTTGATAGCATACTCAAGGTCGATGTCACATCCTGTCTTTATTTAAATGAAAATCCAGAAACTAGCGAGATTGAGGTTCGTTCGATTCACAAAGGCATGGGTACTTCAATATACTCGAAGCAGGAATGCCCTTTAATTCTCTGGAACCCCAGCTACGATGAGCACGGCAACTTTGACGTCATCGATATTCAAAACGTTTTTGATGATGCACGATTGAAAAACAGCTTTGTTTCGGTGATATCAGAAAGTCTTCGTGAACTGGAATTATTTCCGCCATTAATGCATATAAAGAAATAACCTACAGCCAGCCGGACTTATACCACTACAGTAAAATCTTGAAATTATCCCTTATTTTCTGGTCGATTTCGGGAGTTAGATATTCGGGCTGATGATTTTTTAATACCGTTCTTACCCTGTCGTTAGCTGCTTGCGAGATATCCCTCGCACCTTCTTCGGCCCAGGTAGTGGGTTCGATTCGATTACCATACTTCGGATAAAAATAATCACGTTCCATGGCTTCCATGGTTTGAGTTTCACCAATGAAATGGCCCTCCCCTGTGATGACGTTTTTCATGGCATCGAACGCCAGGCTTTCTTCGCTGACTTCGATGCCGCGAATCATCCGATAAACATGCGAAAGCATTTCATCGTCTGCCACGAAGGCTTCGAAAGACACTCCGAGCAGGCTCGCCATCATGCCTGATGATTCGTAAACCATGTTGGCACCGGAGAGTCCACAGGCGAGCGATGACAGGGCTTTTTCCATGCCCATTTGCGCGTCGACAGCTTTAGCATCGGACATGCTCGAAGCAACGCCGGACGGTACGCCGATATAGTTGGCCAGCTGTGCTGCACCTGCGTTGAGCAGAGAAATCTCGCCACCGCCGCCGCAGAACGCACCGGTACGTAAGTCGATAACAAAAGGCCAGTTGGAAAAAATCATCGGGTAGCCAGGCGCGAAAATATTCACCATTACCAGCGCTGCCAGGGTTTCGGCGAAAGAGGCCGCGAGCATGCCGTCGATAGTGGCTGGCGATGTAGCGCCGGACATGGCCGCAATAATGCAATTCAGTGGCATACCGCGTTTTATACTAGCGAGAGCGACATCGAAAGCATCTTCGCCATAACGCAGCGGTGAAATTATCGGACTGATATGAGCCTTGCAAAATGGCTTCTCAGCAAACTTGCCTTCGCCGCCGGCAACCCAGTCGAACATGTCGACGATCGGATCGACGTGTTCACCCAGTGTGAAATTGGTACCGACCGGTTTCTGCGTACCCCGCATCAGGCAGTAGGCTGTATTTATATCAAGTTCGAATATATCTGGGATATCGGTGGCTACACAGCAACGCGTAAACCAGCTAATATTTGGGAGGGTATCCGCCAGTCGGGTAAAATCGTATAAGTCCGTGAGGGTCGATGGGCGGTAAATATGGCTGTCCAGATCGAGCGTTTGCACTGCCGCACCACCGGTACCAAAATAAACCCGGTCGCCGCCGACTTCAAAAGTATGTCTCGGATCGCGGCCGTGGAATATGAAGGATTTGCAGGCGCCCTCGATAATGTCCTCCACCATGCCAGGTGAAAAACACAGGCGCCCTAAATCGTTAATCGTCGCGCCGCATTTTAATGCCTGTTCTGTGAGTGCCGGTGGCGCGTCCCCCATGCCGAGTTCGGCGAGCATGCGCAGGGAGGTATCGTAAATTTGCTTCACCTGAGCGTCGGTTAAGGGTTTGTACTGGCCACCGACTGGACCCGGCGGTGCAGGGTTGATCGCCGGTGGTTTGCTACGCTTGGCGAGCATGGCCTCGCGGCTGATAGTGCCTCGACGGCGTCTTCGCGGCGAATTTGTCATGATTTAACCAGCCTGTTTTCTGGGTCGTAGAGAGTTGGCTCGACCACTACAGCGTCATATTGTTCGCCCAATATACCAATCTTAAGTTTTTTGCCGATGTCGGCCTGATCGGGATCGACGAAAGCATAGGCAATATTTTTTTCGGTTCGAAAACCATAACCACCCGAAGTAACACTGCCAATCTGTTTACCGTCGGCATAAACCGGGGCGCCACCGTGTGCTGATGCAATACCACAATCGACGGTCATCGAGACAAATAGCTTGCGTGGCCCGCGTTCGATCTGAGCCAACAAAGCCTGCTTGCCGATGAAGTCGGCTTTGTCCAGATTCACAAATCGCTCTAGCCGCGATTCCATTGGGTTATGTTCGACGATTAAATCGGCCTTCCAGTGTCGATAGCCTTTTTCGAGCCGCATCGACTCGGTGGCGTAGAGACCGAAATGACCAAGGTTGAAATCGCTACCAGCCTCATTCAGTATTTTCCAGACCAGATAAAGCTGTTCGTTGGGGACGTGTAGTTCGTAAGCCAGCTCGCCAGAAAAACTCACGCTCATAGCGACCACTTCGGCGTGACCGATGAACATGTTTCTCGCCTGTAACCAGGGGAAGGCCTGTTTCGACCAGTCACAACGCGGAGAAACCGATTGCAGTAACTCGCGTGATTTCGGCCCGGCGACTACCAGGATAGTATGGCTAGATGCCATTTCGGCGATGCTGACGGTTTCTGGCTTATGACGATTCAACCAGTCGCGGTCATGCCACTCGGCAGCGGCTGCTGAGCCATACCAGTAACGATCTTCACCGAGCTTCGCCAGCGTGGCTTCGGTGAGAATATTGCCTTTCTCGGTGAGCAGGTAACACAGGCTGAGCTTGCCGAGTTCGGTTGGAATTTTACCGCAGGTCATTCGATCGAGGAAGGCTCCTACCCCGTCACCACTAATTTCGTAGCGATTAAAGCCAGAGACTTCCATGAGGCTAACACCCTGTTGCAAGGTTTTTATTTCCTCGGCAACAATACCCTGAGTTGGTGTGAATCGATAGCTGTGTTCATCGATAAAATCTGCATCGGGTTTGAAAAATAACGCTCGTTCCCAACCATTTACTACGCCCCAGGTGCAATTCATCTGATCGAGCACTGGGTAAAGCGGTGTAGTACGTGCCAGGCGCGAAGCCGGACGGTGCTCGTGTGGCATGTGGTAGTGGAATTCGTTCTGGTAATCTTCGATAGACTTTAAACAAGTATGTTCGGTATTGGCGTATTGGGTGAATCGGCGCGGGTCGAGAAACCATGCGTCCCACTCGCTTTCACCATGCACCATAATTTCAGCGAGTATTTTGCCGTGGCCACCGCTTTCGCCAATGCCGGCGCGTAAGCCAATCGCGCAATAGGCGTTTTCGATGCCGGGTATTGGGCCGATGAGTGGTGCTCCGTCGATGGTATAGGTGATTGGTCCGTTCACCACAGTATGTATGCCAGCCTCGGCGAGCGAGGGTAGGCGTTCGAAAATTCGCTCCATATTGTCGAGACAACGGTCGAGGTCTGAAGGGCACAAAGCCTGGGTGAAATCGGGATCGATACCGTCCATACCGAAGGTTTGGCAACTCTGTTCGTAGACGCCAACGAGCAGCCCATTCTTTTCCTGTCGTGAATAAAAGTCATCGCCTGGATCTCGAATAATCGGTACGCGGAAATCCAGTGCTTCGAGCTCGGGCATAGTATCGGTAAGGAAATACATGTGTTCCATCGATGTCACGGGATGCGTCACGCCGAGCATCTTGCCGACTTCGTTGACTCGGTAACCGGTTGCGTTGACGACTTTTTCGCAGGTGATATCGCCATTCTTAGTGTGAACGATGAATTCGCCGTTAGCCTTGCGGGTAATGCTTTCGACCGGATTAAATCGATAAACCTCGGCACCGGCTTCGCGCGCCTTGCGGGCCATGGCAAAGGTAATGCCAGCGGGGTCGATGTCGCCATCGAGCGGGTCCCACCAGGCACCGAGCAAGCCATCGGGATTCATTAAGGGGTGACGGATACCGGCTTCCTTGGCGCTGATGAATTCCATTTCCACGCCCATGCCAGCCGCCATGGCGACATTGTGTAAATAAGTATCGACCTGATCCTGAGTATGTGCCAGGCGCATACCGCCGGTAATGTGGTAGGAAATGGGGTGCTCAGGGTCGGCTGCGAGTTCTCGGTAGAGGTCGATGCTATGACGCTTTAAAGCCACCATGGTTTGATTGCCGCCAAACTGAGTGACCTGTGCCGCCGCGTGCCAGGTCGAACCAGAGGTAAGCTCGTCACGCTCTACCAGGACGACGTTAGTCCAGCCCTCACGAGTCAAATGATAAAGCGTCGAGCAACCGGCGATACCGCCACCGATGACGACGACGCGAGCATGGGACTTAATTTGCTGATCTGACATGTTTGTTTCAAAGGCTAAAAGAGTATTCATCATGTGACGATATAAAATCTTTGGCAATCGAAATTTATTGACTTATGGTTTAATATAACTGAACTATGAAACATAACTTACCGCCACTTGAGAGCCTGAAAGTATTCGAATCTGCCGCCAGGCATTTAAGCTTTAGTCTGGCTGCAAATGAACTATGCATTAGCAAAGGGGCGGTAAGCTACCAAATTCGGAAGCTCGAGCAGGGCATCGACTGCGCGCTATTCAAGCGTTCGGTGAGACAGGTTTATTTAACCGATGCTGGACAAAAGTTGTTGCAGACGACACGCCGACTATTCGACGAGCTGGGACAGACATTCGAGCAACTTGCGCCGAAGAGTGGTGACCACGATGTTTATATCGGTGCGACGACATATGTGGCGATGCGCTGGCTTTCGCCGCGAGTAGGGAAGTTCAGTGAACAAAACCCCGATGTTTCCATCGTGCTTCAGCACTCGGTGAACTCTGAAGATTTTAAACTACAGGATGTGGATATCGCGATTCGCTGGTGTGCCTGTCATGGTACCAAAGATCGTAGTCGTTTGATGGAAATGCCGATGTCGCTGTATCCAGTTTGTAGTCCGAAGCTTCTGGAGAGGTTGAATATAGAACACGGCGAAAATTTACTCGACCGAGAGCTGCTGGCGATGCCGCCTTTTGATTCTATTCCACTGCTTTGTGAAGACCGACCGTTCGACCTGTGGCAGGAATGGTATGGAAAGCAGTCGAGGCCACTCTCAAATCCCCGTCGAACTATTGCCGATTCAAATGTGCGTACCCAGGCCGCCATCGATGGGCAGGGCTGGACCATGGCCGATGCGCTGATGCGATCCGAACTTGAAAGCGGGTCCCTGGTGGCTCCATTTGGTCACAGGCTGGAGGGATACGGTTACGCGTTGGTAACCGCACCAGGTCGGTATATAAATAAAAAGGTTGGGGATTTAACCGGCTGGTTGATGAATCAGAGGGACTACTAAAAACGCCCCCAAACCATTTGAGTTCGACACCGCGACTGGAGCAGTTCTGGATGAAACCATCTATCTGATAGGGCTTAAGGTCTTCTACCCGGACTTGTAGCGAACTACCGACATAGGGGGGGGTTGAGTATGTGTCGATATTAGCCTATAGGACAAGAGGTCTCATTTACTTCACTATAGTAGATTTTCTGGCTAGAAATTTTCCCTAGTAAATTGTGGATGTTTCTAATACGTTCTGGTGTTTTTACAGGAAAACTTTGAACTGTTGAATATTTTTTTTCATCCTCAGACCACATAACACGAAGTGCTTGCTCGATAAGCTCAACATCATGCATGTCTAAAGTAAATCTATCGTTATATTTTGGCATGGCTATTCAAGTACCTTACAAACAAATTTTTATGAACCAAGGTTGGCACACACCTAACGGTAAGTAAATTAAATAAATATTTCCTAACCCGTAAAAAATACTTTGGGATTAAGTCATCTGCGTAGCATGAAGTCTGACCCTGAGCTATCCACGGAGAATCGATCCTGTACCAGCTGCACGACTGACTGCGAGACATGGAGGAATTATGCCTGACAGATGGATGAAGCATGAAATGCATTCATGAATAGCCTGATTGCCCATCAAATTATCCCTCCGAAATCACACTTTGAAAGCGGTGAATATCAGTCCATTTATCATGTTTTCAATCTAGAACAATAAACGTTTTTTAACCAGTTCCTGGCACTTAATAAAATAGAGAACAAAGTCTCAGAAAATTTCAGTGAACTAGGTCTCAGTTCCAGTAAATACCTACATAAATCAGTCTATAATATCCATAGAAATTCTGATTAAGGGCAAACCAGCCGAAAGTCTGGGGCGCAAAACCATGGGTCTAAAGCGGGTATTCGCAACGACAGCCAGGTTGCCAGAGCTGATTCAAAAGTACAGAACTGGGTCGATGTTATCGGAGTCCATTTTGTGCTTTTTTTATGCGCGATACAGACCCGTTCGAACCAAACTCTTACCTCCATTGCTGTAATTCTGGCCGTCCAGGCATGTAATTCCCAACCGTTTATCAGAATAAACATTAACTGAACCGATCGTGCACCAGGTGCATAACTGACTCGAGACATGGAGGAATTATGTCTGTAACAACTTTTACCAATCCGGGTTTGATTGCTAGAAACCTACTGATTTTTTTAGTTTACCTTTTACTTCTTAGCGGGTGTGGTGAACCCAGTTCCGGTAGTTCTGATAGTGTTTTAGTCAACGCGCCTTTGTCTCCGACCGTAACCGTCTCAGCAAATTCGACCAATGTCGTTATAAATGGTTCGACAACACTTAGCTGGAGCAGTACTAGTGCTACTAGTTGTACGGCTTCAGGTGACTGGGCAGGTAGTAAGACCACCTCGGGCTCCGAGACCATTAACGCATTAACCGCAGACAGCAGCTTTAGCCTGACCTGTAGCGGTTCTGGTGGCAGCGCGAATGATACGATCAGTGTCACCGTCGCTGGGCCGATCGCGCCCACGGTTAGCCTGTCGGCCAGTCCATCGAACCTGCCTTACAATGGTTCGACCACCTTGAGCTGGACTAGCAGTAATACCAGCAGTTGTACCGCCTCCGGTGACTGGGCAGGCAGCAAGGCTACCTCGGGCTCCGAGACCATTAGCGCATTAACTGCGGACAGCAGCTTTAGTCTGACCTGTAGCGGTTCCAATGGGAGCGCGAATGATACTATCAGTGTCACCGTAGCTGCACCATTTCCCACGCTTTCGTTTTCGGCAAGCCCAAATAGCGTTGCTCAGAATGGTTCGACAATTCTGAACTGGAATACTACCAATGCTACGAGTTGCACGGCTTCAGGTGACTGGGCAGGAAGCAAGGCTACGTCGGGCTCAGAGACTATTAGTTCATTGGTGATTAACAGCCAATTTACATTAATCTGTGTCGGCCCGGGCGGGTCCGTCAACAATACGGTCAATGTAACCGTGGTGCTGAACCAAACTGGAACGGCGCTACTATCGTGGACGCCACCGACTTTGAATACGGATGACTCACCGCTGACTGATTTAGCTGGTTACAGGATCCACTACGGTACATCATCTGGCAACTATAGCGATACTATCAGCCTTAACGACCCGGGGTTAACCAGCTATTTAGTGGAGAATCTGGCAAGTTCAACCTGGTATTTTGCGATGTCAGCTTTCAATTCAAGCGGAATCGATAGTAGCAATTCAGTCGAGGTCAGCAAAACCATCAATTGATACGGGAAGACTTTAACAGTGAGTTCGTAAAGCTTTGTCCACCATCACCTTTCGCGACAAAGTGATAAGGCCATAGTTTTACAGAGCGACGCATAATGCGCCAATTAATTTAAGTAATACTACGTTAGGTAATCGTTGCTTAATTCGTTTGCTGAATTAGCCATCTCATGCGAGGTGATAATTTTTTGATATAGGCTTTGGTATGGCTTGCATCGACGAATTCAGGTACAAAGAGGAAATTCTGTGAATCAAGCGTAGGGATGGTTCGTATCACTCTTTTCGGATTCTATGTCTTTTTAAAAAACTATCAATCTTGGTAGCGGCTTGCTTACCTATTATCCTGTTTTTCGCCTCCGTCAAAAGTGCAAATCTCGCCATTTCCGTCCAGTGATAGATTTGGCGATTTTCGAGTTCTTCGATACGTTCGAGCGAAGACTGTGCCAAATCTCTTTCCCTGAGACTGGAGCGGGGATCCTGAATGACCCTTAGTAATCCGAGCTTAACATCTCTCATGAATTCCCCGAGAAAAGCTGTGCAATGTTACTGAATTACAAGACCACCATTTTGAGTCCCGGAAACCCGATATTACTAGGTTTGGTAACCCTGAACAAAAGCCTTCCAGGCGCAATACGGTTCTTAATCTAAGATGTTACCAAATTCTATGTTCAAATTTTAAAAACTAGTGCGCTGAATGTACTAGACAAATGTCTATTTTTTTATTCTCTTCAAAAACTCACCGAGTCATTGTGAGTAGGGCCAATCAATCCAGAAAAATGCGCGTTCGACAGGAATTTTGTAGGAAATCTCATATCATCCCAAACCGAAGTAAAAGTAACTCGATACTGGGCATCTGTGGAGTCATCCATATATTGATTTGATGGGTGTCTAGGTGAATTCACCGGCTATTCCTTGTTAATGGGCTTTGACCCTAATACCTTGGTAGAAATGAGTACGGCCTATTGACTCGGGCTGGCTAATGGGTGACCCCTTATACTGTAGCTTCATATTTACGCTTGCCTACATGTATCTTAAAAGATACAATAAACGACATGACATACGAACTTACCAGTACCGGTACTTTTGATTCATGGTTTAAAGCTTTGAAAAACAAGCCTACCAAAAACAAAGTATTGGCTAGATTAGCAAGAATCGAAGCGGGTAACTTCGGCGACTTCAAAGACCTAAAGCAAGGCCTGCATGAGCTACGTTTTGTTTTCGGATCTGGGTTACGCATTTATTACACCATTCAAAATCAAACAGTCGTTTTGCTAGTCAGCGGTGGTGATAAATCGTCACAACAAAAAGACATCACCAAAGCCAGGCAACTCATCAAACAGGAGAACTAACATGAGCACTAAACTTTTCGACATAGCAGCCCACCTTGAAACCGACGAAGATATTCGCCAGTTTCTGAAAGAGTCCGCAGCCACTAGCACCACCACCGAATTCATTCATGCCGTTGGTATCGCCGCGCGCGCCAAGGGTATGACAACCGTAGCGAAACAAGCTGGCGTCACCCGAGCCAGCTTGTACAAATCGCTGGCCGATGATGGTAAACCACAATTTGAAACGATCCATAAAATAGTGACGGCGCTGGGTTGCACGCTGGCTATTCACTAACCCCCTTTACCCGCGACCCCTCTAACTCGTACCAACCTCTACTACCGATTTTTGCCACAATGGCGCTTCTGTCGTTCAATACCCACTCAAAACACAAACGAGATACCCCTGTGAAACTGATATCCCTTAATGCCTCACCATTTGCCCGTAAGGTTCGAATCTTAATCCTGGAGCTAGGATTACAAAATTCGGTCGTTATTCAAGACCCTGGTGCTGTAACGCCCGCCTCTAATAACGAACTATTGAACAAAGTTAATCCACTGGGCCTGGTACCAGCTCTTGAGCTTGAAAATGGAGAAAACATCTATGACTCTCTGATCATTTGTGATTATTTAAATCATTTTGCCGGGGGATTGTTATTCCCGAATGATCCTGAGCAACGTATTCAGGCACTCGCATTACATTCGCTGGCCAATAGTATGCTCGACCTGGCCGTTAGCCTACGTTACGAAACAGCATTAAGACCGGCGGAATTACGCTGGCAAACCTGGATCGATCATCAGAAAGAAAAGATTGAACGAGGACTTGATTCTCTTGAAAAACGCTGCCCCAGCTTCAATTCCTCGCCTTTAATCGGTGAAATCTCGGTTGCGTGCAGTTAGAGCGCATTGCACGATTCCGCAAAAACTTCATGGCAGCCTTCTTCATCTAAAAAAATTTGATAATGGTGCAACTCTTTATATGCTTTTACTAATGCACTGTCCTTAAGAATATACGCCTTTAAGCATGTTGAGTTTTCGATTTCTACAACTTTGAAATATGCGTTTTCGATAACTTCGGATTCGCAATTATATAAGGCTGTGAATTGATGCCATCTGGCCCGAGAAAATTGAATTCTTATTTCCGGGATTTTATCTATATGAATGGTTAATAATGCTCCTCCATTCTTCATTAAAAATTCACTGCCATCGAACATTCCGGCGTCGAACTCGGGTAGGTCAAGAATTGTCTTACAGTTCATTCTCGTTCGCGCTCTAACGCTGCAAACACCAGAGGCAAAACCATAGCGACGAAGGAGCGACGGTTTTGACTCCTGAGTGGTTTGTTTTGTTATGTTTTAATTTCATTTATACGCTTTTCAATACTTTCCCGTGATAAATGCTTAACAATAAAAACCCAATTTTTTTCCGACGCTAGAATTATAAAGAATATACCAATTACCGCCCCTACTATTCCTGATAACAGTAAAAGTATTGGCTCCGAAATTAACTCTTTTTCATCCAAGCGATTTATTACGGCTAAAACTACTACTAGTATTGATCCGAACGATAATAGTGACCATGTTTGTAATATAGGACTAGGCCCACTTCTATCCATTTTTGCGACTAACCACTTTAATACTTTTAATTCCAATTTAGTTCCTACCTGTATAGAACATAACAGTTTCTTCGAAGGACGCCTGTAAAGTAGGTACTAGACAGGCGTACTTCTAGCTCGTAGGTTGGGTTGAATGCTGTTTGTGAAACCCAACAGCTTTATCAATTTAATGATGTTGGGTTACGGCAAAAAACGCCTAACCCAACCTACAGCTCTATGGCTTAGGAATAACGTCTTCCGGGCATCTATGAACTACGGCATTATCCACAGCCAAATTGCGTAAGCGGAAGTTTTCTTCTGAAGCCTTTCCCTGATCTCTCAATGCAAGAAATGCCTTATGGGACGGATACCATATACCGGAAATTTCATCTAGAGACTGTGCGCCTAAAGGTGTGCCATAAACCGGCATTCGCCAAAGTACTTTCGATTCCAGGTGCTGTTCCAACAAAACGTCCAACGCCATTATGTAATCTTTATATATAGTTCCGTTTGGATATTCTCCTTCAAAATATTTGTTTAAGTTAACCATCAGAACAGGTCGATCATTATCGCTATTGGCAATTTCTTCGATCTTGGCAAAATCGTCTGTCGGAACAAATTGGTCGTTCATTTCGGTATCTCACATTAGGATAGGTGGCCAGGAGACGATCTTAACCGAAGATGCGTGAGATGTCTTGGACACTGCTAGCCCACTAAAGCGTGCCATATTAATCGACTGGTCCTTCAGCTCGTAGGTTGAGTTGAATGCTGTTTGTGAAACCCAACAGCTTTATCAATTTAATGATGTTGGGTTACCGCAAAAAAGGCCTAACCCAATCTACAGCACTAACCCAAGCCAGGTCTAAATACCTGCTCACAACGCGCATTCACCTCTAACGCACAATGCCACCCCCCCCATCCAGCACGATATGCACTAGTGTTGCAGGAGGCATTATTTCACCAGCCATCGATTTAGGTACATTGCCAACTAACTGGTTAGCAAGCATCTCCAGTCCCGGGTTATGGCCGACTAATAACAAGCGCTGCGTCTGTGCTCGAGTACGACACAAGGCCTCACTTAAATGATATAGCTCCGCCTCATAAATTGATGTCTTCGAAGTGAATCATAGATTCGTCGAAACCGGACGCATTACAAACTATTTTCGCAGTACTTTCCGTGCGCACCGCAGAAGAACAGACAACCGCATCGGGCAATAGATGATAGTTTCGAATCCACTCACCCACTTGCTTCACCTGTCGCTCGCCACGCTCACTCAATTGCCGACCAAAATCGCCCCGATCATCCCATACTGGTGGGGAAACTGCTGAGTGACCGTGACGTAGCAGCAATAATTCAACTGACATATTTGAATACCCTACCCAGAAACAGCAACATCAAAAAATCGAATCCCCGGCATCAGCGCAGACCTCCCCTCATCCCAATACTGTCGATCCCCAATCATCGATATTTTATTTAACATTTCATAAAAATTACCCGCGACGGTAATACCTCGGACGGCTTGAATCCGCTCTCCATCTCTGCACAGGTAACCCGAAGCACCGAAGCTAAAATTACCAGAAATGGCGTTTGCGCCCGAATTTAAACCAGACAAATCGTTTATCT
>JAUVCH010000054.1 GCA_030595795.1 Gammaproteobacteria bacterium | reverse complement strand
CCCAGCGAATAAATATCTGTCCATGGCCCCTGCTTACCCTGGGCATCGTTATACTGCTCGAAAGGTGCGTAACCAATCGATAACATCGAAGTCAGTGTTTTGGTTTTGGTTCCTATCGCCTGGCGAGCCGCACCAAAGTCGATCAGTACGGGTGAGCCATCGCTTCGAATATAGATATTTGCTGGTTTGATATCCCGATGGATAAAACCTTCTTCGTGGACTGAAGCGAGCCCACTGATAATGGGATAATAAATATCTTCCAGTTCGCGCTGAGCGAGATTCCATTTTCGTTTGTAAATCGTGCTTAGATCTTCGCCTTGCTCGTATTCCATCACTATGTAGCCGGTGTTGTTTTCCTTGAATACACTGAGCACACGGACAATATTCGGGTGTTTAAACTTGGCCAAAGTCTGTGCCTCGCTCATAAAGCGTTCCAGACCCCAGTTGTAGACCTCGCTTTGTGCTACAGAAATGGGCTGAACCGTACTATCGCCACTGCGCGTACCAAATTCATGGGGGAGATATTCCTTAATCGCGACCAGCTGGCCAAGATTATTATCCTTTGCTAAATATGTGATACCAAAGCCGCCACGGCCTAATACGGATACGATTTGATACCAGAGAATCTCTACTCCGGCCTGTAAATCATTCGCGAGAGCATTCAAAATATTTTGCCGTCACGATGAAATTGAATGAATCTCAATCGTAGAGCTAATAAATTTGGGTACTGTTGAACACGTATTTTCAAGGTGGCTGATCCACACAATATTGGCCTGAGGCTAACCGATTAAACAATACCCCTCGCATCTACATTTGTAAAGCCAGCCTTAGTGAGACATGTGCTTGATATAAGCCAGTCGTGAAATCAATTCTGCCGGGTATAAGCCAGGCTTATTAGTTGGTATTCTTGATAAACTCAATAATAAAAAAGTCTTTAGATTTTGCTGCTTGTATGCTAATCCCTAAATTGGTAGCATTGTTCGAACCTGTACTTAAGGAAAGGGCTGATAATAATGATAAAAGCATTAAAAGGTTATAGTGCATCGAAAGACTATAAATTATCTACGTCGAATCGCCTGATTCGAACTTGGCTTTTTGTGCTGATTGCAGCGTTTACGGTGGCAGGTTGCGGCAGTCAGGATGAAACGCCCCCGCAAACAAGTACGCTATCCTTTAAACTTTCTGATACCTTATTGGGCAGTAGGCTTGATCAGAGCGCTGGTACCCTAACTATCTTTGTTTCAGTTGATGGTGGTACCCCTCAGGCGATGACTATTTCCGGTGATGGCTTAACCGCTAGTTTTACGCTTAACAATCTAGCCACAGGCTCTACGAATTTTACCATTGATATCTTCTTTGATGATGGCGTTAGCGGGAACCTACAGGTTGCTTCAGGAACGAAAACTATTTCCGTTGCAGAAGGTGGTAATACGCTCAATTTTGTGACTGCTGATTTCGATACGGCATCACATGACGCGGACAGCGACGGTATCAGCAATCTTGTTGAGTTAGATGAAACTTCTACGACTGACCCACTTGTTGCTGATGCGCCTTGTCTACTGGGCACCTCTTTAATAGGCAGTTGTACATTGGGATCGTAAAGAGATTTTTAGCGGACTAGACATAAATATTAATAATGATTTAGCGTAAGGAGAATTTAATGAAACAAATTGCCACTATAGCAACGACTATTGCTCTCACATTTACCGTCCAACTGGCAACTGCGGCGCCTATAACCGACACCTACACAGCCGGTGATCCTTTGACCGCGACGACAATGAATAATATTAAGTCGGCGGTTAATGACAACGATATGAGGGTTGGTGGTAATACTGGGGACATAGCCACCAACGCTATAAATATTGGCATCAATGATTCAGCAATTACCGACCATGAAACTCGCATCACAGACTTGGAGAGTGCATCACCTGCGGTCGGCCGCATTGCCTTGACCTCAACAGTAAGTGGTGTCGTGTCTGACCCTTTGCCTGATGCGCTTACGACAACGGCGACGAGTACAATGTTCACGACACCCAGTGACTATGTCACGGGTACGATCACTTTAAAGGCGCTAATTTCTGGATGCAGTGGTAGTAACGTACAGGTATCGATTTCTAGCGGGGGCGTCAATGTCGGATCTAATTCATTATTTTTTATTTTCCCGACATCTCAAACAGTGTTTATACCAACATCAGCATTTCTTTCCTTCGAAGTTGTGGAAGTGGCTACTACGGTTTCAGGTTTTTCTGATCTTAATAATATTTCCCTGGCGCGATTTGGTGCAGATGCCCTTGATACATGTGCTACTGATCTAACCGTTCAGGGTTTCATCGTTGAATATCCAAGAGGGTAGTGTAGACAAAACTCGATTAAAGCAGACACGGCGACCATGAGGTAGATTTATACGAAGTAAGTAACGAAAATACTAAAGGAACTTTTTAGCCTGTAATGTAAATACCATGCTCAGGTAACAAGAGCTGTAATCGGCGCGGTCGGGCGAGGAGGTTCGCCTTAATTTTAGCCCATGGATGGATTCATCACTACAGGCATCACTGACAATCGTGTCATACTTAAAAAACAGACTGGGGATGAAGTAATATCCCTCGATGTCGGCAAATAAACCTGGCCGAACAACAGTTATTTTACTTTTTTTCTCTCCACTAATACTCGTTTGCAATTTTGAATACCTCCCGACAAATGCAATAATAACCCCATAACCTTTTCTGGACCAGCATTATGGATAAAGTAAGTTGCGCCATCATGTTTGCGGACGTCAGTGGTAGTACGAAAATGTACGATGAGCTCGGCGACGAGGTTGCAAAGGGCATTATGGACAAGTGCCTGGGGCATTTGCAGCAGGTTATAGAGTCACACCAGGGTGTCGTCATTAAAAAGATTGGCGATGAACTTATGTGTCGTTTTGAGACGGCTCTTGCTGCAATTTCCGCTGCCAGGGAAGCGCAATCAGAAATTAAATTGCTTAAATTGGACGGAGGTATTCGTTTAACAATTCGTGCCGGTATACATTTTGGAGAAGTGATAGAGGACAATAATGACATATTTGGCGATGCCGTCAATACAGCCGCACGTATGGCGGGAATAGCCAAAGGAGGGCAAATTCTAACGACAGAGGATACTGTCGAATGTTTGCCGCCCGAAAAGAGAACTTCCGGAGTACGCCAGATCGATATCACCAAAGTAAAGGGTAAACAGGAGAAAATCGCAGTATATGAAGTGATGTGGGAGCAAGATTCAGCGACGACAAAGGTAGCTGCAACATTACTTCATCGGACAGTAACAAAGCCTAAAAAACTTGAGCTACGTCTGGGTTCTAAGTTAGTTGAACTCGACAATGAGCATGAAACGATTGCAATCGGTCGGGACGACGATTGTGACCTGATCGTGAATAATGAACTAGCATCCCGAAAACACGTAATTTGCGAATTGCGGCGAGGTAAGTTCTTGATAACCGATCATGGCACTAATGGAACCTACGTGACTTCGCCGACCGGTGAAGAAGTATACCTACGACGAGAAGAGCTGGTTCTACAGGGGCGTGGATCTATTAGCCTGGGTAAACCGATAAGCCAGGCCAATTCAGCCGAATTAATTCATTTCAAGTGTTGAGGATGCTTGCATTCTGATCAACTACCGCATACCCAGCCGCACAGATTTGTCAGGCGCGGGGAAGGCACTGTCTAATTCTACCAGATCTTCTCGACTAAGGTTAATGTCAGTAGCAGCCAGGTTTTCCTGTATACGCATTGGATTGATTGACTTGGGTATTACGACCGTGTTTGGTTGATGCAATAACCAGGCGAGTGCAATTTGCGCATTGCTTGCGTTATGCCTTTCGGCGACGGCGACAATAGCAGGGGATTGCAACAGCGAACTAGCCTGATCGAGCGGTGAATACGCCATGAGTGGCACAGCCTTTTGCTGACACCAGGCGAAGATACCCCATTCCACTTCTCGATGCGCGAGATTATAAAATATTTGATTACAACCTAACTGTGACTGATCGACCTCGGGTATCTCTTCCAGATCGCTGAGGTCAAAATTGCTGACACCAAAATCGCGAATTTTACCACCGTCCTTCAACTCATTCAGCGCTGCAAAGGTTTCAGCCATCGGCACACTGCCGGGCCAGTGATATAAATATAAATCCAGGTAGTCGCAATTCATGCGCCGCAAGCTGCGCTCGCAAGCCTCAATGACACCCTCGTGGCTAGCATTGCTCGGATAAAACTTGCTCACCAGAAACAAGTCATCACGACACCCCTGAATCGCTTCACCGATAACGATCTCGGCACCACCTTCGCCATACATTTCTGCCGTGTCGATTAGTGTGATGCCCATATCTATTGCAGCGCGTATTGTATCTGCCTCTTTTTTAGATCGGCTTTGCTGTTCGCCCATACGCCAGGTGCCAAGACCGAATACGGGCATCTGGTTGCCGGAAGGTAGTTTTACGTATCGCATAAGTTGAAGGAGAGGGCCTTACCCATGGTTATTATTTTGAATTTAATCATAGTGGTTCACTTACGGCTAGAAATTGAACCATCATCCGCGTAATATCAAATGCCTCGACAGATTCTGAAACCAGATGGAGACTCATATGAATTCAGGAAACAAGCCAGCGATTACTCTCGCACCAGATGGACCTTATATCGCGAAAGCCCTGAAGTATCTTGCAAACAAAAGCGGGGCCGTCGAGTGTAAGGAAACCATGGCGTTATGCCGATGCGGCGCCTCCGAGAATAAACCGTTTTGCGATGGCACACACGCAAAGATCGGGTTTACCTCGGAAAAAGTCGACGAGCGCACCAAAGACAGAAAGGAGACTTACCGGGGGAAGAAGATCACCATCCACGATAACCGTAGCATCTGTGCCCACGCTGGCGTCTGCACCGATAACCTCTCAGCGGTCTTTCGCATGAAACAGGAACCCTGGATCGACCCAGACGCTGCGAGTGTCGAAGATATCGTCAGCACTATACAAAACTGTCCGTCGGGTGCGTTGAGTTATTCAGTCGGTGATGCTGAAACTCAGAATATCACTGGCTCGGAGCCGAACATTTTTATTGCACCCAACGGTCCTTATGTTGTATCTGGCGGCAATGGTCTACTCGATACGAGCTGGGGCGAAGGGGCGTCCAGGAGTCAATACACTTTATGTCGTTGTGGCGCTTCGAAAAATAAGCCGTTTTGCGATGGCTCGCATTGGGGGATTGGGTTTGTTGATGAAAAGAACTAAACCAATTTTGGTCATAAACTTCGTATCCTGATTGCACCGCATCGTTTACATTCATCGCGTTCTACACCCTTCGCGGCGAATTCATAATTAACGTCGATAATGCGGTAGTCATGAAACCCGAGCCAGCAGAGAATTTTTCCTATTAGATCTTTCATATGCGCGTCACTTTCGTTCAGCAGAGATAATTAAAATATACTCCTTTTTTAGGGCTCTGTAATGGACTGGGAAAAGCAATTTACTACAGACCTGGTAGATTTAGTCCTGGTAGGCGGCCGTGAAGCCATGTATTTTCTTCTTTAAACTGCTAGGAAGTGTCATAAAGTAGCCAGGGCAGCTAATCGATTACTGTGACCCCTTCGATTAAAAGTGGATAAACTTAAAGGTCTAAAAAATGACAACCAATACATTTGGTACATCGGCTTATGGTGGTGAAAACTGGTCCCAGAGAACGAAACCACACAGAGCTGAAATTGGATCGATCTGGCGCGGAGGGCAAATAGACTCAGAGTGGCGACACTTGAAATCGGTGCTGCTGCATTGCCCGGGAGACGAGCTTCTCGCAGCCCATGACGATCCGGATTCTATTCAGATGCTGGAGGCGGTTGATCTTCCGAAAGCGCGTGAGGAGCACCAGTCCATGGCAGCGCTTTATACATCGTTTGGCGTTGAGGTAATAGAAGTAATGCCTGACCAGCCCTGCCTGCCTAATCAAATGTTTATCGCTGACCTGCTAGTCATGACCCCTGAAGGTGCCATTGTTGCACGCCCAGCATCCACCGTACGTGCTGGCGAGGAACGTTGGGTAGCACGACAGCTTGCGCAGCTTGGAATCCCCATCCTCAGGACCTTAACCGGTCAGGCCACATTCGAGGGAGCCGACCTGATGTGGATCGATGAAACCACGGCTATGATTGGGCGAGGCCATCGTACCAATGACGTCGCAATCAGGCAGATTTCTAGCACGCTCAACGAAATAGGCTGCGAACTAATCACCGTCGATATGCCTTTTGGAACGATGCATTTCATGGGCATGCTCAGAATTGTCGATAAAGACCTCGCAATCTGCTGGCCAAGAAGAACACCGCACGCGACGGTAAGAATTCTTCAGGAGAGAGGGTATCAGGTTCATTTTCCTCCATTTGAAGATGATCAGGCCAGTTATCGTGGCATAAATTTTGTCACACTCGGGCCAAGACGTATCCTGATGGTATCCGGCCTGCCGAAAGCACAATCATTTTTCGAAAACCTCGGTATCGAGTGTCACCTCGCAGCGACAGACGAGTTATCGAAGGCCGCCGGGAACGTGGGCTGCCTGACTGGGGTATTGTCGAGAGAAATGGCGGATGGAGTTTGATGTCCACCATCACTAGTTTTTCTCAACCTTCCCGGGCAAACTGCTCAAAAATAGTTTGAAGGCGTCCAGATCCCAGGGCCGTATAGCCACCAGTAAACCCTGATTGTAGCGTTTCTCCAGCGGTAAATTTGAATCCTGGCGATGCAAATCGGTAAACTCCACCGTCTTTTAATTTATTTTACTTAATAAAATGGTGGCTATGCCCTGATTCGAACAGGGGACCCCATCATTATGAGTGATGTGCTCTAACCAGCTGAGCTACATAGCCGTTGTCTGTATCTTTAGAACTGCCTGACCAGATTGCCCGGTCGAAGGGAGCGCGATTTTCCCTTGAAGTATGCCTTCTGTCAATAGCCGCGGGCCTACGACTTAAACATTAAACCTGAAATGCACCACATCGCCTTCACACATAACATACTCCTTACCTTCCAGACGCCAGCGTCCCACGTCTTTGGCTCCCTGCTCACCATTATTATCGATAAAATCATCAAATCCGACAACCTCGGCGCGAATGAAGCCTTTCTCAAAATCAGTATGAATGACGCCAGCGGCTTTTGGCGCGGTATCGCCGACGCGGATGGTCCAGGCGCGGACTTCCTGTACACCGGCGGTGAAGTAGGTTTGCAGGTTTAGTAATTTATATCCGGCATGGATAACCCTGTCCAGTCCGGGTTCGCTTAAGCCGAGTTCCTCGAGGAATTCGGCGGCCTCTTCGACGTCGAGTTCGGCGATATCGGCTTCTATCGACGCACAAACGGCGACGACTTCGGCGCCTTCCGCTTCGGCGTATTGGGTTAAAGCATCCAGATGCGGATTATTCTCAAACCCATCTTCGGCGACGTTCGCGATATATAACGTCGGTTTCGCGGTAATTAAGTGCAGGTCTTTCATCCAGCCTTTTTGGCTGTCTTCGACTTCAAACTTTCGTGCGCTTATCCCCCTTTCTACATGCGCCTGGATGGCCTGCATGAAAGTGAATTTAGCTTTGGCGTCTTTGTCGTTCGATTTGGCCAGTTTACTGGAGCGGTCGAGCTGCCTGCCAATCGATTCCATGTCGGCGAGTAATAATTCGGTGTTGATGGTTTCGATGTCGCTGAGCGGGTCGATCTTGTTACTGACGTGCACGATATCTTCATCTTCGAAACAACGAACTACCTGTGCGATGGCGTCGGTTTCTCGAATATGGCCGAGGAATTGATTCCCCAGACCTTCGCCTTTAGAGGCTCCAGCAACCAGGCCGGCGATATCGACAAATTCCATTGTAGTCGGGATCGTCTTTTTCGGATTTACAATATCGGAGAGTTGTTTCAAACGCGGATCGGGTACTTCGACGATGCCGACATTAGGGTCGATGGTGCAAAAGGGATAGTTTTCCGCCGCGATACCCGCTTTGGTGAGTGAGTTGAATAAGGTTGATTTTCCGACGTTGGGCAAACCAACGATGCCACATTTAAAACCCATGATTTCTATTCTCTAAGTAGGGCGATTCTAAAAATAGTGATTTCTTCGTGAGAGCAAGGAAGCACCGCACGCAGAACCGCAATGTATATGCGCATACATGAGGATTCGAGTACGGAGCTGACGCTGCTATCGTGAAGAAAGTGCATTTTTAGGATTGTCCGGTGTGCAATGTTTGCATGGCTTTATCTATCCGCCCTTCAAACACCTGCGGCATTATTTCTAGCGTTCGTTGATTAGCAGCTTCTATCGCATCTAAATCCGCTACAGATGGTTTATGCAACACGTAGTTGACAACCTGATTGCGATCACCCGGATGCCCAATACCAATGCGTAGGCGGAAAAAATCACGCTCGCCTAAATGATTAATAATATCGCGTAAACCATTATGGCCACCGTGCCCGCCGCCCTGCTTTAGGCGATTATCACCCGGCTCGAGGTCGAGCTCGTCGTGAAGCACCAGGATCTGACTCGGCTTGAGTTTGTAATACCGCGTCATCGCACCCACAGATTGTCCGCTTCGGTTCATGAAGGTTTGAGGTTTGAGCAGATAAACATCTTCGCCGCTATCGCGTATTTTGGCTTCTTCGCCGTTAAAACGCTTCTCGAATCTAAAAGATTGCGAAAACTGCCTCGCGAGTAAATCGACAAACCAGAATCCAGCGTTATGGCGCGTATTGACGTAATCGGCCCCGGGGTTACCGAGGCCGACGATCAAACGTATATCTGCTATGAGCGCAGGCATAACATGTCGCGAGTTACTCTTCGCTGGTCTCGCTACTATCAGCGTCGCCGTCAGATTCAGAACCACCCCCTTCTTCACCTTCAACTGCTGGTGCTTCAGGTGCTTCGTCGGAGATTTCTTCTTCTGCACGCGTCTTAACAACAGAAAGAACACCTAAATCATGGTCGTCGTGCTCGGTTTCTTCGACGTTAGTCAATGCGACAATCTCAACACCTTCCGGCATCTTGATATCTGACAGGTGCAAAGATTCACCGAGATGCAGATTTTCGGCATCGATTTCGAGGTACTCAGGCAGATTTTTTGGCAGCGAGATGACTTCGATTTCAGTCGTCAGCTGTGTCATCATGCCACCATCCATATTCACGCCAACACATTCATCGGCGTTGAGTACATGAATCGGAACCACGATTTTGATCGGGGTTTTCTTGTCGACCCGGAAAAAGTCGGCATGCAAGATTCGGCTCTTGTACGGGTGACGCTGCAGATCACGCAGGATCACTTCATCTTTATCCTTTCCTATATTGAGGTCGATGAGCTGCGTGTAAATCGCTTCATTTTCCAGTTCATGACTAAATTTGTCGTGATCCAGGGTGATTGACTGGGGATCACTATCGCCCCCGTATATGACTGCCGGAACCATGTTCGTACGTCTCAGGCGGCGGCTCGCACCTTTCCCCGAATCTGTACGTGGTTCAGCATTCAGTTGAATATTATCTGACATTGCTATACTCCAAAAACAAAAAAACCGTCTTTTGACGGAAACCCCTCTTGCGACCAGAGAGGAACTTAAACATCGCTTAAGCGATGATCGTTAATCCTCGTACATTTAATCCATGTACAACGAACTAACCGATTCTTCAAAATGGATGCGGCGTATGGTTTCAGCCAGCATTCCAGCAACCGATACCTGACGAATTTTCGTACAGTACGCCGCTTCTTCCGAAAGCGGAATGGTATCAGTAACAACCAGTGCATCGAGCACCGAGTTTTCGACATTCTCTATCGCCTTTCCCGATAACACCGGGTGCGTACAATAAGCGTAAACGCCTATCGCACCGCGCTCTTTCAAGGCAGCGCCAGCCTGACACAGGGTACCGGCTGTATCGACCATGTCATCGACGATGATGCAGGTCTTACCTTTGACTTCACCAATGATGTTCATGACCTTGGCCATATTCGGCTGCGGACGACGTTTGTCGATAATCGCCAGATCGGTGTCATCGAGTTGCTTGGCTACCGCTCTGGCACGAACCACACCACCAACGTCGGGCGATACTACAATCATATCTGGATACTTCTGCTTCCAGATGTCGCCCATCAAAATAGGCGATGCATAAACATTATCGACCAGGCATTCAAAAAAGCCCTGGATCTGGTCGGCGTGTAAATCGACTGTTAACACTCGATCGACGCCAACGCTACTGAGCATATTAGCGACTACCTTGGCGGTAATCGGTACCCGCTGCGAACGTACTCGTCGATCCTGACGGGCATATCCGAAATAGGGGATTACCGCAGTCACTCGATCTGACGATGCACGCTTAATCGCGTCGATCATCACCAGCAATTCCATCAGGTTGTCATTCGTCGGCGTACAGGTCGGCTGGATGATAAACACATCCTTACCACGGACATTTTCGCCGATTTCAACCGCCGTTTCACCGTCGCTGAAAGTCGAAACCGAAGCAATACCAATAGGAATGTCCAGGTGACGCACTACCGCCCGGGACAACTCCGGGTTGGCATTACCTGTGAAGACCATTAGTTCGTTAGTAACGACACTGCCAACCATTGTGTGCTCTCGTGTTTACAAAACATTCAGGAACCGAACGGCTGGATTGCAAAATCGCATTGTTCACGGATGAACCGGTGTCGCGTAGCACACGGATGTGCGAGCGCGACCTCCAGACGAATTTGTCGAACCGCTTTGGTTCAAATTCAGCCGTGGCACCGTAATGCCTGTCACTTCATTGGCTAAAGTTTACTTTATATGGCTGGGCCGGCTGGATTCGAACCAACGCATGCCAGGATCAAAACCTGGTGCCTTACCGCTTGGCGACGGCCCATTAATTTTTTACGTTTAAAAAAGACAGTTTAGTTGTCATTTTCAATAATTCCACATTGCGCGTGAACCGGGTTACGATTCATGCCTCTGGCAACATAACTCTGCCAGTGTCCGGGCACGCGCGATTTTACACCTTCTGCTGCTTTGAGGCTATCGAAAGCAGCGTACACACAGGCGCCTGTGCCGGTCATTTTAGCTTCGGCAAACTGGTCTAACCAGTCCATTGCCTCACCGACCACTGGATAGAGCTGCCGAGCCACAGGTTCACAGACATTCGTGCCTGCCCCATCCAGAAAGGCGCGTATTGTGATTGCATCGCATACACGTGTCAATTGCTCAGCGTTAAAAATTTCGGCAGTTGGGATCACTATATTTGGATAAATAACCAGGTAACAGGGTTCTGGTGGTTGTATTGGTGTTAATTGCTCGCCAACGCCACTAGCCCAGGCCGCTTCGCCATGAATAAAAACCGGCAAATCCGCACCCAGTTCGAGACCGATTTCTGCTAATTCATCAAGCGAAAGATTTAATCCCCATAACTGGTTTAATGCTAGCAAACAGCTAGCCGCATTTGAGCTACCACCGCCTAAGCCGCCACCAACCGGAATATGCTTATCGATAGATATCTCTACACCCTGTTGAACGCCATACCGAACCTGCAACAGGCGCGCTGCATGAAGCACGATATCTTCTGACTCATCGACGGGGGTCCGGCTATTGAACCGCCTAATTTCAGGCGTATTAGAAACCTCAAACGTTATTCGATCATTCAGATCGATAAACTGGAATACGGTTTCCAGTAAATGGTAGCCATCTGCACGCCTGCCAGTAATGTGCAGCATCAAATTGAGTTTGGCGGGTGAATTCAACGTCAGGCTGGCCATTATTACAATCTCAGTTAAATTCTGGAAAGAGCCCGGAGTCGATTTCGATAGTCTTCGGCTTTTGCCAGTGCTCGATAACAATCTTGATCGCCAGATCGTTACGCTTCAAATACATTTTCCTGGGCAAGCCCTTAGCCGGGCCTTGAGGCTCAAAATAGTCGAGGTAATTGATTCGCCAACCATTTTGCAACAGAGATTTGAGACGGCCATCGCCATTGAGATCGTAATTTGCATCACCATCCTTCTGCGGTATGCCCCTGATCCAGAATTCCAGGCCACTCACCGGAATCGACCAGCCGATTACCTTAATCAATGCTTCTTCGGCATCCTCACCGTAGACTACCTGTCCATCGGGCAGTGTCAGGTTAACCAGTTTCCGGTTCGACTGGAGGCGAAACATACCTTGCCCAAAAGGAGCTTCCAGAATCATTTCAAATGTCTCTGGATTTCGATTCCATTTAAGCCCGACGTTATGTACTTCATCGTTGACGAAAATGGCGGCTCTACCATGCAAATCCCAGTGGTTAAAGCGACCAGCTTCTAGCTGATACTGAGACCATCGATCCCTACTCTGCTCGTCCAGCGCCACTTCGGGTAAGCTGCTACAGCCGATAACGGCTAGCAAGAGCAGCAATAACAGACCGATTTTGCTAGACGAGACCAGCATCAAGCAAGGGTAAGAAAGGTTCAAGGAGATGAGCTATCGTGATATTAGAGATAAAATGCCTAGCGAATAAATCGACGCATGACATCTTCGATTAGTGGATTATTTGGCGATTTTTTCAATGCCTTTTTCCAAATCACACGGGCTTCGTCCTGATTACCTGAAACCCATAAAACCTCTCCCAGATGCGCTGCAATTTCTGTATCAGGAAACCGAGAGAATGCCTGGCGCAATAATTTTACGGCTTCTTCGTAACGGCCAAGACGGTAGTTAACCCAGCCAAAGCTATCGATGATGGCGGCGTCTTCAGGCATGATTTCGATCGCACGCTTTATTAACTGATATGCCTCCTGGTAACGATCCGTTTGATCTGCCAATGTAAATCCAAGCGCATTGAGTGCATGCGCATTGTCGGGCTCGGTTTTCAGTATGGCTTTGAGATCGGCCTCGAGAATATCAATTCGATCGATATTTTGCGCAGTCAAGGCACGTGCATACAACAAGTCATTATTTCCAGGAACAATGCCCAGCGCGGTATTGTAGACCTCAATCGCCTCCTGAAATTTGCTCGCTGAGCGTAATAGCTCGCCTTCTGCGAGATATATACGAACCAACGAGGCATTCGACTGACTACCTTTAAGCATCGCTTTCAGGTAATCATGCGCCTCTTCGATACGACCGGCTCGACCCAGCATATCGGCAATGCGTAAATGTGAATCGAATCGATATTGACCATCGTGTACCTGTTTATACCAGCTAATGGCATCGTCATAGCGCTGGCGGCCCTCGTTGATACGTCCCAGATAATATTGCGTTTCGCCTTCGCGTTCACCCATCTTTACCAGTTTTAACAGGTACATTTCTGCATCATCGAGCCGCTGAGATTCCAGCGACAACAACCCCAGCGTGTAAAGCAGTTCGACATTATCCGGAGAAGCTTTGTGTAGCTTTTCGAACTCGACCCGCGCCTTCTCGTAATGCTTGATATCGACTAACAATCGAGCATAAGTCATGCGCAAATTTTGATCATCGGGCGAACGGTTGACCGCTTTTTCGAGGCTGACCACGGCTTCTTCCTGACGCCCCATTTTGAGTAGTAATTTAGCGCGGGCACTATGAGCGCCTTCGATTTCTTCGAACGCTAAAGCTCGGTCAATAAAATATAGCGCCTCTTCGGCTTCGCCACTCTGCGCGGTTATCATGCCGTGCAGATAAAGTGCGTAAGCACGAAAAGGGTAGGTTTCGGCAATTTTTCGCGTTACTGCTAACACGGTTAAGATATTTTTTTCGCGGGCCAGCACACCTAACAGAGAAACAAATAACGGCTTATCGTCGAGTTTGCTAGACTGGATAACCCCGTCCAGATATGAAAACGCATCGTCCGCCCTGTCCTGACGGATGTAAATCGAACCAATCACCTGCTTCGCTTCGATTCGCTCCGGATCTAACTCGAGCCAACGTTGTGCAGCCTCGATAGCCGCTTCCAGGTTTTCACCATACACCGCGACACGCACGGCTCGTTCGGCTATTGCAGGATTATTCTGAGATTTGGCAAGCGCCAGATAATGCTCAACTGCTATCGCGGTTTGACCACGATTGATGGCCATTTCGGCGACTAAAAGGCGATAGCTATCCTCACCAAAAACACCGCTTACAGAGGACTGTGGAATAATTTCTGCCTGATCCGATTGCACTAGCGTATTGTTTTTTAGTGACTGGCCTTGCAAACCTGCACAGGCAGATAAAAATAGCGTCGACAACAAAGCCGCGAAAAATCTAGTTTTTGAATAGTTTATCGATCTCATACCTGTTTCGTTGGTCGGGTTTTCCGTTTTTTACTCTGCTGAGTGTAGCACTCCACCACTAAAGCGAGAAGATTGCTTCGGCTAAAATAGTATTTTTTACTACCATCGATGCTGTTTAGCCATAGTTTGATTCGATCAGGCGCAGTTCGTTCCCGACTTAATCAGAGACTCCTTAAGCTTAATTCGGGCTCTTGCTTGTATTTAGTGAGTCAATACCGGAAAATTGTGCGCTGAACACAAACCACCTTTACCCATGTCCCTACTCTCACTTGGCATCAATCATCAGACCGCACCGGTCGATATACGCGAAAAAGTGGCGTTTTCGACCGATCAGGTCGATGCAGCCCTGCGTGAGTTAAAAGCCCTGCCAATCGTGAACGAATCGGTTATCGTCTCAACCTGCAACCGCACCGAGATATACTGCGATCTCGAAGGCGATAGCGTACATACTTTATCGCACTGGTTGTCGCGTTATCACGGCATGAGCGAAGACGAGCTGTTACCCTATATTTACCAGCATAACGACGAGGAAGCCGCGCGGCATTTATTCCGCGTCGCCTCGGGGCTCGATTCGATGGTGCTCGGTGAACCGCAAATTCTCGGTCAATTGAAAACTTCCTACGACCAGGCACGTAGCGGCAAGAGCATAAACTCGATCCTCGATCGCCTGTTCCAGCATTCTTTCAACGTCGCCAAGCGCGTGCGTACCGATACCGACATTGGCAGCAATGCCGTTTCCGTCGCCTTCGCGGCGGTAAATCTCTCGAAACAGATATTTGGGAATTTGCAGGAATTACGCGCCCTGTTAATCGGTGCCGGAGAAACTATCGAGCTTGTGTCCCGACATTTAAAAAGCCAGAACATCGGCTCCATCGTGATCGCCAATCGCAGTATAGAAAATGCGCAGAAACTAGCTGATGAAATCGGTGCAGAAGCGGTGCAGATTAACGCCGTACCCGAACAGTTGATTAATGCCGATATCGTTATTTCGTCAACCGCCAGTCAGCTGCCGATTCTGGGTAAGGGCGCAACCGAAGCCGCACTGCGTAAACGCAAACACCGCCCGATTTTTATGGTCGATCTCGCTGTACCGCGCGATATAGAAACACAGGTCGGTGATCTCGATGATATTTACCTTTACACTGTTGATGACCTCAGAAATGTGGTCGATGAAAACCTGCGCTCGCGCGAAGTCGCTGCCGAGGCAGCGCAGGAAATTATCAACCTTGAAGTTAAAGCGTTCGATCAATGGTTACGCACGCACCAGTCCGCCGACCATATCCGTGAGCTACGCCAGAAGGCGGAAACCATAAAAAAACAATGCGTCGAGAAAACCCTGATACAATTTCGTCAGGATCAGGACGCCGAAAAAGCGATAGAGCTACTGGCAAACACGCTGACCAACAAAATGTTGCACGGTCCAACCATCGAAATGCGCAAGGCACTGAAAAATCAGGACGAAGACACTATTCGATTTTTGCAATCACTCATATCGACCGATTAATACCAATAAATAATAAATGAAAGAATCTCTGCTCAACAAGCTTGAACTACTTTGTGCCCGCCACGAAGAAATTGCGGCGTTATTGTCCGACATCGCAACCATTAACGACCAGGATAAATTTCGTAACCTGTCGATGGAGTATGCCCAGCTCGAAAGCGTGGTGAAAAGTTTTAACACTTACCAGCAGGCGCAACAGGCTTTGACCTCGGCACGCGAAATGCTCGAAGAAGACGATGCCGAAATGCGTGAAATGGCCGAAGAGGAAATCGACGTAAATACCACAGAGATTGAAACTTTGGAAGTCGAATTACAGAAATTACTGCTGCCCAAAGACCCTAACGACAGTGCCAACGTGTTTCTCGAAGTGCGGGCCGGTACCGGCGGTGACGAAGCCGCGATATTTGCCGGTGACTTATTCCGCATGTATAGCCGTTATGCCGAGACACAGAAATGGCAACTGGAAATTCTTAACAGCAACGAAGGCGAGCACGGCGGCTATAAAGAAATCATCGCTCGAATCATTGGTCACGGCGCATACTCGCATTTGAAATTTGAATCCGGAGCCCACCGCGTACAACGCGTACCTGAAACCGAATCGCAGGGACGGGTGCATACTTCAGCCGCCACCGTGGCGATCATTCCCGAAGGCGAGGAAGTCGAGATGATCGAAATAAATCCTGGTGATTTACGCGTCGATACCTTCCGCGCTTCTGGCGCGGGCGGACAGCATGTTAATAAAACCGATTCAGCCATTCGCCTCACGCATTTGCCCACAGGTACCGTGGTCGAATGCCAGGACGAACGCTCGCAACACAAAAACCGCGCTCGCGCTATGTCGTTGTTACAGGCCCGAATTTACGATGCCGAGAAGCAAAAGCAGGACAAGGAGCAGGCTGCAGAACGCAAATCGCTGGTCGGTGGTGGCGATCGTTCCGAGCGCATTCGTACTTATAACTACCCGCAGGGAAGAATGACCGACCATCGTATTAATCTGACCCTATATAAACTCGATGATATTATGCAGGGCTCGCTTGGTCAGGTGGTCGATCCGCTCATGCACGAATATCAGGCCGAGCAACTTGCCAGCCTGGCCGACGATAATCAGTCGATAGGCTAAATTGTGAGTCGGGACATTGCCTCAGCGCTGCGTTGGGCACAGAATCAGTTTGACAGCGTCAGTGATAGCGCCCGGCTAGATGCCGAATTGTTGCTCGCGCATAGTTTACAAAAACAGCGCAGCTATTTATATAGCTGGCCAGAAATGGAATTGTCGGAATCCGTCTGGTCCGAGTTTCTCATACTCGTAGAACAACGGCTAAAACCAACCCCAGTTGCTTATTTACTAGTGAGTCGCGAGTTTTATTCATTAGAATTTAAAATATCACCAGTGGCGCTTATTCCGCGACCAGAAACCGAGCTACTGGTTGAAACCACTTTGGCGCTATGTGCCGATCAAGAACGACCTCGCATTCTCGAAATGGGGACAGGTACAGGTGTGATATCTATTGTCCTGCTCAAAGAAAACCCGGATATCGATCTGGTGACAACCGATATCAGTGACGAGTGTCTCGAATTAGCCAAAACCAATGCTCGTTTCCATCAGGTTTCATTCAATTGTATTCAGTCCGACTGGTATAATGAATTAGCAACGCTGCCCGGGTTCGACCTGATTGTATCCAATCCACCTTATATAGCAGCGGATGATCCCTATCTCAGCCAGGGTGATTTGCCGGCAGAACCTTTGCTCGCGCTCACACCAGGAAAAACCGGGCTTGAATCGATTGAACAAATTGTTGCCGGCGCTCCCCAGCACCTCAATCCTGGTGGTTATCTCATATTCGAGCACGGCTACGATCAGGCTCAGGCCATTAACGAATTGCTGTCAACCGAAGGCTTTAAAAATATTCGAAATCTGCTGGATGATAATGAACTACCTAGAGTGAGCCTGGGGCAATTACCTTAATTACTGTGTTGAAATTCAATCGGCAGCGGCGTAGTCTTGGCGCATGGATGAGACTGAATGTTACCGATGTCGACTATTTTACCTTAAACATAGCTCCGACCCAACTAAACAGGCCGATGCTGCCTGCGAAGTTCTGGCTGGAACCAAAGGCGTCATTTTGGCTGCCCCGGCCTCAGAAAATAGTATTCACCTGATTTATTCACTCAACCATTTATCCTTCGAATTACTCACCGACCTACTCACTGAACTGAGCTTCGAACTCGACGACTCGATACTATTGAGCCTGCGTAAGACTATCTTCCAGTATCTCGAAGATAACGCGCGCGATAATATGCACATCGATGTGACAGAGTTTCAGGAGCATTGCGAAACCCCGCCAAACATCCCCCATCAAGACGCCGACAGGTATTGGGAAGACTATCACTAGCTTTGCATTATCTGACAGGTAGATGGACGGATAAATTTTGTTGCGGACAAAAAAATGGCCGGTTGAGGGGACAACCAGCCATAAAACTTACTATAACCAAAGGAGGACATCGTGAGGGCGGTTAAACAGTGTGTTTAACCTGTTCACAGTTATATATATAGTGCATGTTTTAGATTTTTCCAGCTTTTTAACGATAAAGGGTAGTTTTTTGTTGACAAAGTCGAAGAAATAGAGATTTACAAGGCTTTCAGAGCTTTATTATTATTCAGAACAGCTGTCTAAATTTAAACCAAAATAGCTAATTCACCAGGCCTGTTCCTCTATTTCGAGGTACATCTTATCGATGTGCTTACCCAGATAAGTCTCAAATCCATGCCAGTCCTGCCAGGGTTCAAACTTATCCAGATTTTTCTGTTTTATTTCGTAGCCCTGTAGCTCTTCCTCAAAACCAGCACTCACGACCTCTTGTAACATTGTTAAATAATCTAGATAAGGCTCGACAACTTCACTCGCTGAACCACTTCTTCCGTGCCCCGGTACATATTGTCCGGCATCGAGTTTTAACATTCGCCCTAACGCTTCGATATTGCCGGAAATAGCCGAACTTCCGTCGAAGCGACCAACGCGATCTCGTAAACCATTATCCCCCAGAAACACAGTTTTACTACCCACATGCTCGATCATGATATCGGTATCGGTATGGCCTGGAACCACGGAATGTATTCTAAAAACCTGGCCGTCGATTTCTATTTCGGCTCCCTGCTCAAGACCCTGATTCGGCACTACTACTTTTGTTGCCGCACTTAACCCCTTGGTCAATTGGGACATTAAGTCGATCCAGAACAGGCCCTGTTCAGCCGCCTGTGCCTTCATATTTTTATGCGCGTAAATTTTTGCCTTAGGAAATTTTCGGTAAACTGCATCGTTTGCCAACCAGTGGTCTCCATGAATATGCGTATTAAACACCGCCAGCACAGGTTTATTGGTGATCTTTGCCATCTCGGCAAGGATATTCTCACCGACACCGAGCGTCGATCCCGGATCAACTATGATCACGCCATTGTCAGACACAATAATTGCGGGATTATTCATAAACCCCTGATTGGCTACATTCGGCTCATCGAGCGGTCCGTGCATCACATAAACATTCTGCGCCAGAGACTCGAATTTAAAATCACCAAGCCCGGCTAATTGCCAGGCCTGCGCACTAAAGCTCAGAAATAGCATAATCAGTGTGAAGAATAATTTCATCATCCCATCGCTCCTGCTCGGTTCTTGCTCTAACGGGTTAAACGACGAATCAGACTGGAGGTATCCCAACGACTACCACCCATTGCCTGAATTTCGGCGTAATAATCGTTCACAATTTTGGTAATCGGTAATTGCGCACCATTCTTTTCACTTTCTTCTAGACAAATGCCAAGATCTTTGCGCATCCAGTCGACCGCAAAACCAAATTCGAATTCATCTTTCAGCATGGTCAATCCGCGGTTCTCCATCTGCCAGGAGCCAGCAGCACCCTTTGATATTACATCGACCACTTTGGCGCCGTCCAGTCCGGCTTTTTGCGCGAAGTTTAGACCTTCCGACAAACCCTGCACCAGTCCAGCAATACAAATTTGATTGACCATTTTGGTGAGCTGTCCCGATCCGACCGGGCCAAGTAATTCGGCTGCGCGCGCGTAACTCATGATGACCGGTTTAACCGCTTCGAAGGCAGTTTCATCGCCACCCATCATTACCGTCAGTACGCCATTTTCGGCACCGGCCTGACCACCTGACACGGGTGCATCAAGAAATTGTACCGAAGCCTTCTGCCCGATCTCACGTGCGACATTGGCCGAAGCGGTGGTGTGGTCGACCAGAATCGCACCATCTTTGATGCCCGCAAGCACACCGTCGTCACCATAAATCACAGAACGTAAATCATCGTCATTACCGACACAGACAAATACGAAATCGGCGTTAGCCACAGCTTCGCGCGGTGTGGCGGCAAAGCTACCACTATAATCTTTGCACCATTGCTCGGCTTTACTGCTAGTGCGATTGTAAACACAGGTTTGATATCCGGCATTGGCCAGATGCCCTGCCATTGGATAGCCCATGACTCCAAGGCCGATGAAGGCAACGTTAGCTTTGCTCATTTTGTTACTCACTGGATTAATAGACGCGGGATTCTATCATTCGTCGGGGGAAATGCGATACTCTTTAAGATCAGGCCGGTTGCAAATTAGCCATCTCAACCATCAGCCACTTACTACCAGCCTGCTCGAAGTTAACCTGGACGCGCGATTGCCCGCCCTGGCCTTCAAGATTGAGAATAATTCCTTCACCAAATTTTGCGTGAGTCACCCGTTGGCCGATATTTAGGCCTGTATCCGCCTCGGTTTGCATGCGACCGAGATTGCCAGTGTCGTGGTAAGTCGGCCGGCTAAACTGCGCCTTGGGACGGATTTCCTGCATGGTATCGTCGGGAATTTCGCGAATAAAACGCGATGGTAAATTGTAATTCTCGCTGCCATAGAGGCGACGTATCTCGGCGCTGGTGACGATTAACTGTTCGCGTGCTCGGGTAATGCCGACATAACAAAGCCGGCGCTCTTCTTCCATTTTGCCGGGTTCTTCGGCGGAGCGTTGATGTGGGAACAGACCTTCTTCCATGCCCACCAGAAAAACCAGCGGGTATTCCAGACCCTTCACCGAATGCAAGGTCATTAACTGCACGCAGTCTTCCCAGGCATCGGCCTGGCCTTCACCCGCTTCGAGTGCGGCATGAGCGAGGAAGGCATCAAGCGTACTCATATCTTCGTCTTCGAGCACGACATCAATTTTAAAACCCTTACCCGCGCCGACCAGTTCCTGCAGGTTTTCCAACCGCGACTGGCCTTTTTCGGTTTTATCTTTGGCGAAGTGGGCGGTTAACCCGGTATCATCAACGACTTGCTTAATTTGTGCATCGAGACCCTGCGGCAATAACTCGGTTTGCATACCCTGTATCAAATCGACATAACCCTGTAAGGCGGTTTTGGCACGCGCCGTTAGTTGGTTGGACTCGACCAGCGCCAGGGATGCACTCCATAACGATTGCGAGTGAACGTTTGCCTGCTCGCGAATCTGATCGATGGTTTTTTGCCCAATACCTCTCGGCGGATGGTTCACCGTGCGCTCGAAGGCATGATCCGCCAGTGGGTTGCTGAGCATGCGCAAATAGGCGAGCGTATCCTTTACTTCGGCACGCTCGAAAAATCGCAGGCCACCGTAGACGCGATATGGCATGCCACGGGTTATCAGCACTTCTTCGAACTGACGTGACTGCGCATTCGAGCGATAAAGCACCGCGACCTCGTTACGGCTTCGACCCTGATCGACCCAGTCCTGAATGCGATCGATGACAAATCGGGCTTCGTCTCTTTCGTTGTAGGCGGCGTAGTATAGAATCGGTTCGCCATCGCCGCTATCGGTCCACAGCTCTTTACCAAGCCGACCGCGATTATTATTGATTAAAGCATTCGCGGCCTTTAATATCGTCCCGGTGGAACGGTAATTTTGCTCCAGTCTAATAGTCTGCGAATTACCAAAATCGCGTGTGAAATGCTGGATATTTTCGATACGCGCGCCACGCCAGCCATAGATTGACTGATCATCGTCACCCACCACGAATACCGGAGTTTGTGCACCAGCAAGCAGTTGTAGCCAGGCGTACTGGATGGCGTTAGTGTCCTGAAATTCGTCAACCAGAATATGTTGGAATCGTCGTTGGTAGTGTCCGCGTATGTCGTCGTTATCACGAACTAGCTCCAGCGCGCGTAATAACAGCTCTGCGAAGTCGACCACACCTGCACGCTGACAATGCTCTTCGTAAAGCCGATAAATTTCACGCAATTGCTGTTGTACCGGGTCATTGCCTGGGTCGATATTAGCGGCGCGTAGACCTTCGTCTTTGTTGTGATTGATATACCATTGCGCCTGCTTCGGCGGCCAACTGGCATCATCCAGATTGAGTTGGCGGATCACGCGTTTCACCATGCGTAACTGATCGTCGCTATCGAGAATCTGGAAGCTTTGCGGCAGCTTCGCAGCCTGCCAGTGCGCGCGTAGCATGCGATGCGCGAGTCCATGGAAAGTACCCACCCACATCGCCGCAGCGGAGATACCGAGCAGCGCTTCTACCCGAGAGCGCATTTCGGCGGCGGCTTTGTTAGTAAAGGTCACAGCCAGAACACTAAATGGTGACAGGCCACCCACTTCACAAACCCAGGCAATACGGTGTGTCAGCACCCGTGTTTTACCACTGCCGGCACCAGCTAATATCAGCAGCGGGCCGGGTTCGGCGCTAACTGCCTGGCGTTGAGGGTCGTTAAGGGAATCCAGCAGGTGGGAGACATCCATTGGTATAACAATTCTTATAGAGCTAAAACAGGGACGAATTGTATCAGGAATTATCCCTGAACAGGGTTACACGAACTGGTTGAGTAACTGCCCGCGTGGGTCTCTATCCGGGGATACCGTTCCGCCTGCGTTATAAGTCTCAATCGCCTGACGATTCTGAGGTGATATATTCTGGTTAAACTGAGGTTGATTGCGCTTTTCGTTTTCGACTGCTTCGAGCAATTCACCTCGAAATACACGATCCTGAGCCACGCTACCAGATTGCGCCTGAACGTCACGACGCGAGTTATCCTCAGGCGGGCGCTCGCGATTAAAGTTCTGGCTCTGATCGTTTTGAAACGGAGAGTGTTGTAGCGCCAGATTGTTATAGGTGACTGGAATATTCACGTCAGATTAGAGGCAAGGTCCGGGTGATTCGTTTTGTTCGGCTAAATTCTATCTCAAAGCGTAGGCTAAAATCGCGAAAAAACAACACATTTTTGGCACTAAAAGCTTATTTCCAGCGGTTTTTCGCCTCATCATCGCTGTTTTTCGCCTCTACCCAGGTGCTGCCCTGCGTATTGGTTTCTTTCTTCCAGAACGGTGCTTCCGTTTTCAGGTAATCCATGATGAATTCACAGGCGGCGAAGGCGTCCTTACGATGCGCCGATAAGACGCTCACCATGACGATTTGATCGGCTGGCTTTAGCTCGCCAACACGATGAATAATCGCGCAATTGGCCACTTCCCAGCGCTCGCTGGCTTTTTCGATTATCGACTCCAGCGATTTTTCAGTCATACCCGGATAATGTTCCAGCGTCATGTGTTGTAGCGGTGTATCGGGCAAATCGCGCACCAGGCCTATAAACGTCGCTATCGCACCCACATCGGAGCGCGAGCCAAGCAATTGCCGGTTTATTGCGGCCATATCAAAATCGTTTTCCTGTACTTCGATAATCATTAATTGGCTCCGCTTAATCCAGAAACTGCGAGTAGGCGAGGTAATCCACCATCTCACCCGCCTTCAAAGTTTGACCTTCGGCAATCTCGACAAAGCCCCGGCCCCAGACAGTGGAGGTAAGAACCCCCGAATCCTGATTCGGATAAATTTTGGCAACCAGTTGGCCTGCTTCGTCAGGCTCCAGACGGGCACGCAGAAATTCTCGACGCGAATCCGGCTTCGGCCAGTCGAAACCCGAAACGACCGGAGTAGCTATCGGTTTCTCCCAGTGCCGACCCTGTAAAATCTTGATCACCGGGCAGACGAAAAGGCAGAATGTTGCGAATACTGATACCGGGTTTCCAGGCAGACCAACAAATGCAGTATTGTTAATTTGACCAAAAGCCAGCGGTTTACCTGGCTTGATGCGCAGACGCCATAAATGCAGTTTGCCTAATTGCTCGATGGCAATCCGCACATGGTCTTCCTCGCCTACAGAAACGCCACCGCAGGTAACCACCAGATCGGCTTTTGCCGAAGCCTCTAACATTGCGGCTTTAGTGGCTTCCAGGGTATCGCCAACCAGCCCGAGATCGACGATGTCGCAACCCAGTGACTTCAGCAAACCGTATAGCGTGTATCGGTTGGAATCGTAAATCTGACCTTCTGCGAGCGCCTGTCCGGGTTCGACCAGCTCGTCGCCGGTGAAAAACATGCCCACGCGGACTTTTTCGAACACCGGCAGGCTTTGCAGACCCACCGAAGCCGCGAGACCTATGTCCTGTGCCCGCAATCGAGCGCCTTTTAGCAGGATTAAATTTCCGGCCTTTATGTCGTTCCCTGCGACGCGAATATTATTACCCGGTTCGGGGCGACTTTGAAAACTGATAACATTATTTTCAAGTTCAACCTGTTCCTGCATAATCACCGCATTTGCACCCTCGGGTATCGGTGCGCCAGTGAAGATTCGTGCGGCTGTTCCCGCCTCCAGTTTAACCCCCGAATAGCCTGCGGCAATACGCTGCGAAACGGGTAATACCGTTAACCCGCCAGGAACCAGATCTGCCGTGTTAAATGCATAACCGTCCATCGCTGAATTATCTGCGGATGGCACATTAATTGATGCCTGCTGAGTCTCGGCCAGCACTTCACCCAATGCCTGCATTAACGGCTTTTCGCTAACGCCAGGCACGGTATATAAATGGCTGATTAATTCATCCAGCGCGGCATCATAAGCCAGCAACGGGATTTCGGGTATGTCACATTGGTTCATTGTTAAATTCTATCCTACTTCGGTATAGCCCTGTCTCTCGCCGACCCAGTTTTGCAGTAACTGCCGACGCATGTCGACGTATTGATCCTGTTGTATCAAGTTTGCCAGCTCATCGACCTGAGCAAACCATTTCTGGTCGCGTAGTATATCAGCAATCTTGAAGCTGGCTTCTCCCGTTTGGCGGGTGCCGAGCACCTCACCAGCGCCGCGAATCTCAAGGTCTTTTTCGGCAATTATAAAGCCATCCTGATGGTTTCGAATAATATCCATACGGTTGCGGGCGGTCTCGGAAAGATTATTTTTCACCAGTAAAATACAGAAGCTTTCTCGACTGCCGCGGCCGACTCGCCCCCGCAACTGATGAATTTGCGCCAGACCCAGGCGCTCTGGATTTTCGATAATCATAATACTGGCGTTGGGGACATCGACTCCCACTTCGATCACCGTCGTAGCCACCAGAATATGGGTATCACCGCGTTTAAAAGCCTGGATTACATCATCCTTTTCAGCCGATTTCATGCGCCCATGTACCAGAGCTATCGATAGCCCTGGCAATTGCTGTCGCAAGCTCTCGAAAGTCACCTCGGCAGCTTCGCATTGCAGCGCATCGGACTCTTCGATCAGCGTGCAAACCCAGTAAGCCTGACCACCCTGCTGGCAAGAGTCGGCCACGCGCTGAATCAAACTTTGGCGCTGTTGTTCGGAAACAATCGAAGTCGTCACTGGCTTACGGCCCGGTGGCAGTTCATCGATCTGGCTGTAATCAAGATCGGCATAAATCGACATCGCCATGGTTCGCGGTATTGGGGTCGCAGTCATAATCAGCTGGTGGGGCATTTCGGCGTTTATGGTTTTCTTTTGCAGTGCCAGGCGCTGATCGACCCCAAAGCGATGCTGTTCGTCGATGATAATAAAGCCCAGCGATTTAAACTCGACGCTCGCCTGAAACAGGGCATGCGTGCCGATTATCACCGAGGCCTCGGCACTGGCAATGGCAGCGAGTTTCTTTTCGCGCTTCTTACCTTTATCGGCCCCCATTAAATTCACCACACCGACGCCTAACGGTTCGAGCCATTGTTGAAAATTGCGGAAATGCTGTTCGGCGAGGATTTCGGTCGGTGCCATCAACGCGCATTGAAAGCCAGACTCAACCACAGGTAAACAGGCCAGCGCGGCGACAATAGTTTTGCCAGAGCCGACATCCCCCTGCAACAGTCGTATCATCGGTTTGCCACTATCAAAGTCGCACAGCAAATCGGCCACTACCTTTTCCTGAGCGCCGGTCAAATCAAAAGGCAGACTGCTAACTAGTCGGTTTAATAATTGAACCGTCGCGGTAATTTTCGGATTTTTTTTAATGCGAATTTCAGCTCGACGTTGCAGCAAAGCCAGACGATGCGCGGCAAGCTCCTCGACCACGAAGCGAGACTGAGCAGGATGAGTCCGCTGTGCGATTAGCTGAGTATCCTGCCGACTCGTGGGACGATGCAGGTTTAACATGGCTGACCTGAAATCCGGGAAATGATGCTGCTTTAACCAATCCTGCGGCAAAGTTTCGGCCATGTCGTGACTTTGCAGCTTATCGACCGCCTGAGCCACGATTTTGGTGATGGACTGTTGATGCAAACCTTCGGTAGTCGGATAAATCGGAGTCAGGTTTTGATCAAGCGCTGGTGGGTCTTCGATATCGATCACCTGAAACTCGGGGTGGATCATCTCTAGTTCACCCTGAGCAAAACGCACTTCCCCGAAGCAGCGAATCCAGTTGCCCTTATCCAGCATTTGCTGTTGCCGCGCATTAAAATAAAACAACCGCACCGTAAACACACCGCTATGGTCGGCGAGCCTGGCGACGAGTACCTTACGCGACCGACCCTGGCGTCGAAAAGAACTACCAACGTGAAGCACTTCGGCCTGGACCACGGCCCGCTGACCTGGTTGCAATGCGCCAACCGCAGTAATCTGTGTACGATCTTCGTAGCGCAACGGCAAATGAAACAGCAGATCTCGTTGCGTATTCAGGCCAAGCTTTTGCAGCTTTTCTGCTATTTTAGGGCCGACACCTTTAAGGTATCGCAAACCCTGAGAAGACCAGTCTTCCATACCTGTAGTATCAATGGAGTATTACTCGACGACCAGAACCGCGTCCATTTCGACACCTACCGCCTTCGGTAATGCAGAAACTTCGATCGCGGCGCGGGCCGGGTAGGGCTCACTGAAATACTTCGCCATGGTTTCGTTAACAGTAGGAAAGTTACTTAAATCGGTCAGATAAATATTAAGCTTAACAATATCTTTCAAACTACCACCCGCTGCCTCAGAGACCGCAGTCAGGTTGTCGAATACGCGAGTAATTTGCGCAGCGATACCGCCTTCGACCACTTCCATAGTCGCAGGGTCGAGGGGAATCTGTCCGGAAATATAAACCGTATTATCAACTTTAACCGCCTGCGAATAAGTGCCAATTGCTGCGGGGGCCTTGTCGGTTTGGATAATAGTCTTTGTCATGCCTTGCCTCTGATGATTATTTTAAAAATGGCGTCCGATTATGCGGGAAATATTTGGGGCTGCAAATTTATTTGGTTCAAAAATAGATTGAGTCATGTAGAAATTAAATCTAAAGGACTCCTGACACCCTGACCACCCCTGCCTACCACATGAGTATAAATCATCGTGGTCGAGACATCGGCATGGCCGAGTAAAGCCTGTACGGTACGGATATTATCTACATGGATGTAGTGTATGCCGGTTTTGCAGGAGCAAAAACCGGCCGACTCCGCGCCCCAGTAAATGTGTAGCAACTGATTTTTGCTCCTGCAAAATCAGCATACAGTACTTCCTGTACATAAAAGAATGCCGAAGGGTATGGCTAGTCACCCGTTTCATAATACCAGCCTGTGTTGATCCACGTTTTATAACCCGTTGGAGAGCTGATTGGTGGATGTGATGTCGTCGCATGATTCCGCTGCGGGGATCCTGCGCAAGGCGGCTAGCCGGGAATAGATACTGCCAACGCAGCTCTGTTTCTGCATTTGGGTATTTTCGAGCTAATGCGTGGGGCATAAAGACAGTACCGAACCCCGATTCCAGGTCTTCATTGTGTTGAGCCTTCACCTTTAAAATTTGTTCCTGTAGATAGCGGGACAGTTTATCGGGTATAGGAACCCCTCGATCCTTCTTACCTTTAGCATCCCGCACGATTATCTGTTTGTAAGCGAAGTCAAGATCTAGAATACGCAACCGAACACATTCAACCACTCGCATCCCGGTTCCGTACATCAATTGACCCATAAACCCCTGCAAGCCTGATATTTCTTTAAAAAGGGCAGTTATTTCATCCTGGCTTAACACTGTAGGGATTCGTTGTGGTCGGGTTGATTGTTTGTAAGACCCTATTTTACCAAGAGGTCTTTCCAGCACCTGGGCAAAAAAGAATACCAGAGCATTCAGAGCCTGCGCCTGTGTCGCGCTAGCTACCTTGCGTTTTATGACCAAATCCTCTAAAAAGGACGCTACCTCAGGCTCCGATAACTGTTCTGGATGGTGATTTTGATGAAAGTAAAGGAAGCGATTAATCCAGCCAAGATAACTTTTCTCGGTGTTGATCGCGTAATCGGGAATGCGAATAGCCACCAGAAATCTACGGTAAATATCAGCAAAAGCTTTACCAAGGTAATTTTCTGGACGATTGACAGCCTCATCAATCATTTCGTAGGTCCTGGCAATCGTTGCATGGTCGGCTTCCAGTCGCATCGCACCACTCGACCAGTAAGACCAGTCAAAATCAGTCGCCCAGGGTACTTTCAATCGATGGCAGTAAAGCAATCGCAACGCATCGACCCGTTGACGAAACTGCCAGTCTTCCAATTCGGTATCACGCCCTGTTTGAGCCAACCATTGCTCGATATGCTCCGGTTTGCGATTAAGCAATCGAATCGCGGGCAAATATTTAATAAAAGTCTCAACGTGCTTTTGATACCAGGCATGCGCGTTTTCAGGAATGCGGAAAAGCTGAATAGTTTGAAGATAACCATCCCAAAACTGTTTAACACGAGGATCTTCGGGGGATATACTAGGCTCCATGCTAAATTATGCTCCGTTATTAAGCGATACGAGAACATTATGAGAACAAACTGTAACATAAGTCAATATTTTTGCGCGTCACATAAGTCAATATTCGTGTGTGTCACATAATCAGCTGTTAGGGATATGAATTCATGAAATGGCGTGAGCCTTGGCTAGAAACATTAAAGTTACAAGACCCTTTCAATCCAATATCAATGGCGCAGATTAAGAATGGCGCGATATGGGCGGCAATA
>JAUVCH010000062.1 GCA_030595795.1 Gammaproteobacteria bacterium | reverse complement strand
AGGCCCGAACCGACGATGGCTGCGCAGAACACAACCATTTCACCAACGCCCGGTACATAGGGAATACCCAGATAAGCCGAGAAATTAATATTACCGGTAAGATAGGCGAAGACACCGAGTGCCCCACCAACCAGCACAGTTGGTAATATCGCCAGGCCATCAAGCCCATCAGTGAGATTGACCGCATTGCTACTACCGACGATAACAAAATAAGTCAGAATGATGTAAAACCACCCCAGATCGATAATAATATCCTTGATAAAGGGCACTATTAGCTGGGTTTCAATCGGGAATCTGGCGGTATAGAACAGCACCAGGGCTGTGCTCAGGCCGAACACTGACTGCCAGAAATATTTAACCCTGGCCGAGAGACCTTTCGAATTACCGTAGACGATTTTCCTGTAGTCATCGACCCAGCCGATGGCGCCAAAGCCGATGGTGACAAACAAAACCACCCAGACAAATCGCGACGACAGATCACTCCATAACAGAGTACTGACAACAATGGCGACCAGAATTAAGGCACCACCCATGGTAGGCGTACCGGCTTTAGAAAAATGACTCTCCGGGCCATCCTCGCGAACACTTTGCCCGATATTGTAGCTACTCAGATAGCGGATCATCTTCGGGCCGACAATTAAGGCGATGATTAGAGCGGTTAATACCCCAAGAATGCTACGCACCGTGAGATATTGAAACACATTAAAACCGCTATGAAACTGTTCTAAATATTGGGCGAGACTATACAGCATGGTGGACATCTCCCGATTTTTGATGGCTAACTAAACCTTCAACCAGTTTTTCCATACCGGTACTACGCGAACCCTTAATCAAAAGGTTCACACCTTCGTGTATTTGCGACAGGATTACTTTTGCCATCTCGTCGATTATTTCAAAACAGTAGCCATCTTCGCCAAACTCACGGATGGCAACGCAGCTTAACGGGCCGATAGCAAACATCTTCTTTACACCCTGCTCCCGGGCGAACTGTGCTGCCTGAGTGTGCAAAGCCTGGGCTTCGTCTCCCAACTCTCCCATATCACCTAAAGCTAGCCAGGCTTCTCCGTGCAGACCGCAAAGTACTTTTATACCTGCTTTGAGTGAGTCCGGATTGGCATTGTAACTATCGTTGATTAACTTGCTTTTATTTGGACCACCCAGCATTTGCAATCGGCCTTTAACGCCGGAAAATCCAGCCAGATTATTGACCGCAGTAGTAAATTCAATGCCAGCGATAAGTGAAACCGTAATTGCGGCCAGTGCATTGCGGGCGTTGTGCTCACCGAACACACACAGCGATACCGACTCTGTCTGGCGCTGATAATCGACTGTCAGCCTAAGCCCCGCTTCTTCTGACTGCCAGCTTGCCCGAACGTCAGCAGATTCGGCATTCAAAGCACAACTAAGCTGGCTTTGCGCCGCGCAGTTTTCTCGCCACTGAATGCTGGCAAACTCATCAGCATTGAATACCGCGCGATGATGCTCGCTGCAATAAGCGTACAGCTCACCCTTGGAATCGATAACACCCTGTACGGTACCAAACCCGGCCAGATGTGCGGCAGCGACGTTGTTAACATAAACAATATCTGGCTCTGCGATAATTGCCAGATTAGCGATTTCACCGGCATGATTGGCCCCCATTTCGATTACTGCATAGCTATCCTCTGGTGCTAACTCAAACAGTGTGAGCGGGACACCAATGTCATTATTGAAATTGCCCTGAGTGGCGTGGGTTTCGGCCTGTTTTTGCAGAATGTGGAAGATCATTTCCTTCACTGTCGTCTTGCCATTACTGCCGGTGAGCCCGATGACTGTCGCACGACAACCCTTTCGCCACTGATTGGCTAGTCGAATCATGGCCTGTTTACAGTCTTCGACAATTAATTGCGGGAGATCACAATCGATTTTCGTTTCTACCAGAGCCGCGACTGCGCCGGACTTGCGGGCAGCGTCGAGATAATCATGGCCATCGAAGTGATCGCCTCGGATGGCGATAAACAACTGACCTTTACAATTCTTACGGCTATCGATGGTAACGCCAGAAAAAACCACTTCAGCGGATTGCGGCGACTCAAGCGCCAGGCATTCACTCAGCTGCTGCAGACTCATCGAAATCATTTACTGGCTCGCATAATACGTTCCACCACATGGCGGTCACTGAATGGACGGCGTTCATGGCCGACAATCTGCTCCTGCTCGTGCCCCTTCCCTGCAATCACCACAAGATCATCACTAGCCGACTGTGATAGCGCGAATTCGATTGCGGCCTGGCGGTTATGAACTACATTGACGTTGTCCGGGTCATTCATGCCAGCCAGAATGTCGCTGACGATATTTTCTGATGATTCGGTACGCGGATTATCATCGGTAACGACGACGCAATCGGCTAATTGCTCAGCCGCTCGACCCATGCCTTTACGTTTACCCTGATCGCGATCACCACCACAACCAAAGATACACCAGAGCTTACCCTGGGTATGCTCGCGACTGGCAGCAAGGCAAGCTCTCAGTGCTTGTTCGGTATGCGCGAAATCAACCACGGCAGTGGCCATGCCCGTGTCGCTGGAAAATTTTTCCATACGCCCTGGTATCGGCTGCAAATCGGCTACTGCTAGATTGATCTCCTCCTGGCTAAATCCCAACGAAATCAAACTGGCGATACAGGCGAGGGTATTATCGATATTGAAACTGCCAATCAAAGCCGTTTTCGCACAAATCTCACCGATCGGTGTATCAACAGTCATATCCTGTCCCTGACTGGTTAGTTCGTTCTTTCGTAGACGCACTTCGACATCACCCGACGCATTGTCGGCGGATGAATAACAAATAACTGGCTCGGTTTGAAATAAATCAGCCAGCGTTCGGCCAAATTCGTCATTGGCGTTAACCACCCGGCCATTCAGTTCGAAATCGGTAAACAATCGACTTTTGGCTGCTGAATAATTCTCCATATCACCGTGATAATCGAGATGGTCGCGGCCCAGGTTAGTCAATACAGCGATATCAAACTGGCAACCATTCACCCGGTATTGCTCGAGCGCATGTGATGAAACCTCCATCGTGACGTATTCACAGTTTTGCTGGCGGAATTGATACAGATAGGATTGCAGCACAACTGCATCCGGCGTGGTATGTGTGGTCGACTCCAGTTGGTTGCCAACCCCATAACCGAGGGTGCCGATGCTACCGGTACGTTTCCCCAGTCGGTCGAGGGCTTGCGTTATCAGGTGCGTGACACTGGACTTACCATCGGTACCGGTGACACCGATAATCGTCATATCACGACCAGGCTCATCGTAGAAGCGACTGACTATCTGGCCATTCACCCGATCCAGGTGTTCGATGCCGAGCCAGCGGGTACTCACCTGCTTTTGTAACAGGGGAATTCGCTGCTGACAGTAACTATCTAAAGAATCATACATGACTACTGCCGCACCGGCCCTAACTGCATCGATGGCGAAATCAATACCATGGGTTTGCATGCCCTTTAGTGCGATAAAAAGCGACCCTTTTACGGCAGCCCTGCTATTGCTGGTGACATCGGCTATCTCCAGCGTGGGGATTTCTTCACTGACCGATACGCCTTCAAGCAAAGCCGTTAACATTTTGCCCGACAATTGATGCGTTGACGCCATCATGCCCCCTTCCCTTTATCTTCCAGATCCGCTCGTAGCCGGGCCGGATCATCGGGTGCGATATCGAGAATGCGCAAAGCATTAGTTATTACTTCACTGAACACCGGTGCCGCAACTTTGCCACCGTAGTAGCCATTCTGACTTGGCTCATCGATCATGACTGCCATCACCAGTCGAGGATCGCTAGCTGGCGCAATACCAGCAAACACGGCGATATAATCGTCTTCCTGATAACCGCCCGCGACACTCTTTTTCGCGGTACCGGTTTTTCCGGCGACACGATATCCAGGCACTGCTGCCAGCCCTGCTGTGCCTTTAGGGCCAACCACTTCTTCCATCATCTCTACAATCATTTTTGCGGTCGAAGATTTCATCACGTGTCGAGCGATCTCGTTTTGCTGAACTTCGTCGGTCTGCTTTTTCAGTAGGCTGATCTCAAGCTCGCGCCCCTGATTGGCTATAATGCCGTAGGCTTTAGCCAACTGCGTAATCGACAGCGAAAGGCCATAGCCAAAACCCATGGTAGCCTGATCGAGTGGCTGCCATTGCGAGTAATGACGAAAATAGCCCGACGATTCCCCCGGAAAAGAAACCCCGGCAGACTTACCAAAGCCATAATCGGTAAAAGAATCCCAGAGCTGGCTTTTCTCTATAGACATGGCGATTCGCGAGGCACCGACGTTGCTCGATTTACGCAGCACACCGGCCAGATCAAGCTCACCATAATTTCGAATATCCTTCACCGGGTGGCCGCTCACCATAAACCAGCCGGGCGAAGTATCGATTATGCTACGACGGTCATACAAACCGTTATCGATCGCAGCGGCCAGAGTAAAAGGTTTGATTGCTGAGCCAGGTTCAAAAACGTCCGTCAGTGCGCGGTTACGCTGCTGTGAGGCACTCACCTTGCGTTGATTGGGGTTAAACGAGGGCTGATTAACCATCGCTAGCACCTCTCCACTACGCGCATCGAGCAATACCACACTGCCTGATTTCGCACCATGGTACTGAACCGCTCGCGCCAGGCTGCGGTAGGCGATGTACTGCAAACGCATATCGATACTGGTATATACATCCTGGCCTGATCGTGAGGCCTTAACCTGTGCCAGCTCTTCGACTACCTCACCCTTGCGATTACGGATTACTCTGCGTTTACCCGGCTCAGCCTTTAACCAGTCCTCATAAACCAGTTCAAGACCTTCCTGCCCCTGATCATCGATATTGGTAAAACCCACTAAGTGCGATACCACTTCTCCCGCAGGATAGTAACGGTTATATTCACGTTGCAGGTAAACACCATCGACACCCTCAGCAGCAGACTTCGCAACATCGGGTTCAAGCTGGCGCTTGAGATAGACAAATTCCTTATTAGCTTTCTGCTTGAGCATGGCGACCGTATCCGGATAGCTTAGATCAAGTTTAGATGTGACCTCTTTCAGTGCCGAGAGGTTTTTTAGAATTTCATTCGGGTTTACCCAAACCGAATCCACCGGTGTACTAATTGCCAATGGTGAACCGAAGCGGTCAAGAATCGCTCCCCGATAGGCAGGCGTTTCGATGGTTCTAATCTGGCGCTGCATGCCCTGATCGGCAAGAAATTCTTTTTCCACAATTTGCAAGTAAGCCGCTCGCCAGATCAGCGCGGCTAGCATTCCGAGTAATAGTAACAACACCAAATAATGGCGACCGGCGAAAAATACTGGCTGGGCGTTGGCTTTCTTCATGGCAGCTGCACTAGTTGAACAGTTTCCGGTAAGCGCATTTTTAAAGTCTTACGCGCCTGCGATTCAACATTGCTATGCGTCGCCAGCGTACTATTTTGCAGTTGCAGTCGGCTCCACTGGATGACTTCCTGGTCTTGTTGTTTCTGCACTTTACGTAGTTCGGCAAACAGTACTCGGCTTTCGTGTTTCACATAAATCACAGTCAGTGCACTGCTGAGAACCATTGTTAACAACAGTGCGAGCCAGTATTGGCGAGTCATCAGACCGTTCTCTCAACGATTCGTAATACGGCGCTACGGGCTCGTGGATTAACTGACAGCTCTTCAGCGCCGGCCTTTATCGCTTTACCGATGATTTTCAGGCGTATGTTTGAGACCAGTTCGGATTCTCGAATCGGCAGACCCCTGGGGACTTTTGGCTTACTGGTTTGTAACTTGAAAAATCGCTTTACCAGTCGATCCTCCAGCGAATGGAAACTAATCACCAGCAGGCGACCACCGACAGCCAACACTTCGAAGATCGACTCGAGCAGGCGACCGATACGCTCCAGCTCCTGATTAATATGTATGCGAATCGCCTGGAAGCTGCGCGTCGCCGGATGCTTCCTCTGTCCACGCTGGGGAATGCAACTACTGATTAATGCGGACAGGCTGGCTGTATCGTCAATCGATTGCAGTTCCCGCGTTTCAACAATTTTTTTCGCGATTCGGCGTGAGAAACGTTCTTCACCGTATTCCCACAGCACTCTGGAGATTTCCTTCTCGTCTGCATGACTTAACCATTCGGCGGCTGACTCGCCCTGCGCTGGGTTCATGCGCATATCGAGTGGGCCATTCCTCTGAAAACTAAAGCCTCGGCTGGCATCGTCCAACTGTGGAGACGACACGCCCAGGTCGAGCAGCACACCATCAATATTTTCTGCCAGTTGTAATGCGAGGAGTTGCTCGCTCATATTGGCAAAGTCGTCGTGAATTATTGTCACCCTGGGATCGTCGGCAAAAGCTTGCTGCGCCGACTGGATCGCCTCGGGGTCCTTGTCCATCACAATTAAACGGCCATTTTCGCCAAGACACTCTAATATCGAGTGGGAATGTCCGCCACGGCCATAGGTGCCATCGACATAATAACCGTCAGGACGGATGGCGAGCGCCGCGATAACCTCGGCGTGTAACACCGGCGCGTGGTTGAAGTCTCCTACACTCACAGGGTCAACTCCGCTAACGCTTCGGGCATTTCAGCGTCGGAGCTATCGGTTAACCATTCTTCCATACGTTGCGACCACATCGCCTCATCCCAGAGCTCGAACTTCTTACCCTGACCGATGAGCACTACTTTTTTGCCGAGTTGCGCGTATTCTCTTAAAGGATTGGATAACAGCATGCGGCCATTGGTATCGACTTCGACATCGGTAGCATGGCCGATTAACAGGCGCTGGATTCGGCGGGTCATAGGATTAAAACTGGGGAGGGCTTCTATTTTTTCTTCGATAAGCTCCCACTCATTGAGCGGGTATAACAATAAACAGGGTTGGTCGGTATCGATGGTGACAACAATCTGACTACTGCAAATTTCAACCAGTCGCTCACGGTAGCGCGCAGGCAGCACAATTCTGCCTTTGGCATCCATTGATAAATTGGAAACTCCGCGAAACTTATGCACGATCTAACCCATTAATATGCCACGATATGACACTTTAACCCACCAGATGACACAATATTGCCAAAATAGACCCCGAGTCAAGTGAATTCAGGGAATAAAATGAGGCTTTTTTCTCAATAGGGTCAACAACTTAGATGATTTTTGCCAGACCGAAATGGATATAGCGAGTTAAATCTAATGCTTAGCATGGAAACTTAAAGTAACACTTTAAGTTTTATGGTATTTAATGATTGTTGGGGAGAATCGAAATTAGCAGGATTTCTATCAATTATGGGTTAACAGCGTTCTCCCGGTTTCAGTTTCTTAATTTTGACTTTAATCGATCATCTTTAAATTGATCTACAATTCCAGCTTTAGAATTGCCTTCGGAGGTAACAAAGATTTTTATCTGATTTAACAGGTGCTGTTCCGATAACGGTCTGGAAATATGAGCATCGCAACCTGCCCTCTTGCCACGCACTTCATCGTAGGGGTAATTTTCGCTCGATAGCATAACAACCCTGCAATTGTGCTGCTGTTTGATCACTTCGCAAACTGAATAACCATCGGAGATCTCCAGAAAAACATCCAGGAAGACCAGATCGTAGGACTTACGATTTAATTTAAGCATTGCTTCAGCGGCACTAGCGGCAAAGCTAAAACTTATCGATATACCGGTTAGCCCGTTTAATTTGTGCTTCAGTTGATTGCGAGCGGGGAAACTACTGTCTATCACCAGTACTCGAAGATTGTTGCTAGCCGTCAAATTCTCTGGCGGAAGATCAAATACCGAGCGGTCGCTAACCACATCCTCTAAAATATCAAAAAAAATTTCAGCTTCAATTGGCAGTCTTATGCTCGTCATGCCATCGATATCGCGACCACTGGCACTGGCAGCCAATAACGTTGCCAGAAAATTAATATCTTCTACTGCCTTATCATTTTCGGGCTCAGACAGTTTGTCAGCATTGATTATTACCACATCAGCCTCGTCGAGCACTTCTGGGTCTATCAAGCGGCATTTACCGTCAAGTCGCTGCGAACTGCTAATAATACTTTCAAGCTTCTGGATGTCCGTATCGGCAAATCCCAGATAACTAATTAATATGTGTTTAGCCATAAGGATGACCTATCCTGACTATCTAACCAATAATATTGGCGCCAACAATCATAACGACACATAGGACAAGAAAGCCCGCGAAGGTGTACACCATGTGCCTGGTGGTGGTTTTATCGTCTTGTTCCATTTTGTATCCCCAAATTTAATTTAAGCTGCATATAGTGCCTAAATCCCATTTGAAATGCTATGGCCTATTGGTGAAATTTTTGAGGATTCCTCCGTTTGGTTTGAATTAGCCCGGTAAAGCGCTGCCTGAAAACAGTTATCGGCACTATATTAACGATTACTACGATCAATCTCCGTCGCCGACAGGCAGCCAACGTTTTAGCACATTCACTAAATCGGAACGGTTAAAGGGTTTACTCAGGTAGTCATCCATACCCGCTGCCAGGCATTGCTCGCGATCACCTTTTACGGCATTCGCTGTCATCGCTACGATGCTGGTATGCCCACGCTGATGCGCGGATTCCAGTTCGCGAATTTGTCGGGTGGCGTCATAGCCATCCAGCACTGGCATCTGGCAATCCATAAATATCAGGTCATAGTCCTTGTTAGACCAGGCCTCGATAGCGGCATGCCCGTCTTCGACTACATCGGCTTTCACGCCGATCGATTCAAGCATTGCAAGCGCTAACTCCTGATTGACAAGATTATCTTCAGCCAGTAATAGTCTGCCCACGAATTCTGGGGCCTCGGACGAATCGTCTGCCTGGCTAGCTGATCGTTCGAGTGCATTTGACGCCGATCCCATCATGCCCACCAGGCAGTTGTATAATTCCAGCTGACGAGTCGGCTTTACTAAATACGCCGAGATTTCTGCTGACTGATAGTCTTCGGTGTTGAGGTAGTTGCTAACCGAACTGAGCAAGACGCGCTTGACCTGGTTAATCTGCGGGTCGGCGCCAATGGCTTTCGACAATGCCAGCCCATCCATCTCCGGCATATGCATGTCAAGCATGGCTAATTCGAATGGGTTGCCTGCGCTCACGGCCTCACTCAGCGCCGCCAGGGCTTCGGCCCCGCCTGCGACCGAATGGCTCTCGACCTGCCAGACGGCCATTTGTTGTTCTAGTACCTCGCGATTGGTAGGATTGTCATCAACAATGAGTATGCGTCCCCCGCTTAACGCATAGCCGCGACCCGCTAGCGAGGTTTCAATCGTCGTATCTCTTTTCAGCGGGATCTCAAACCAGAACACTGATCCCTCCTGAAGAGCGCTTTGCACACCTATTTCTCCACCCATTAATGAAACGATTTGCGCGCTAATAGTTAAGCCCAGGCCCGTGCCACCATAGCGACGGTTAGTCGATCCATCCGCCTGAGTGAACGAGTCGAAAATTGTGCGCTGTGCCTCTGTCGAGACGCCTATACCGGTGTCTTTTATCTCGAATCGCATTCTATCCTTGCCGCCCTCCGATTTAATGCAACTGACCCTGGCGACAACCTCTCCTTTTTCGGTGAACTTGATGGCGTTGCCCACTAGATTAGTCAGCACCTGGCGAATTCGGCCCGCGTCACCCCAATACCCCGCCGGCAAATCGGGCGGAATGACACAGACTAGTTCCAGCGTTTTACTTTGTGCACCTTCGGCAAACATTTCTCCAATATCCTCTACCAGATCCCGAAGATTAAAAGTCGCGCTTTGCAACTCCATTTTGCCTGCCTCTATTTTAGAAAAGTCGAGGATATCGTTAATCACGCGTAGTAAAGCTTCGCCAGATTGATAGGCGGTTTTAGCAAAACGGCGCTGTTTTTCGTCAAGTTCGGTATTCAGTAATAATTCGGTCATGCCGAGAACTCCGTTGATCGGCGTGCGAATCTCATGGCTCATATTGGCCAGGAACTCTGATTTTGCGAGACTGGCCTGTTCTGCGACTAACCGCTCTTCTTTTAAGGCCTCGACATGTTGTATGCGTTCCGACTCCCGGACTTCAAGCCGATTCGCCATGGTGTTAAAGGCCTTCAAAACAACCGTCATTTCATCGCTGCCGACTATTGGAATTCGTTCGCCAAAATTAGCTTCTGATAGCGATTGCACCCCATCGGTTAAATAGCGAATACGTTTATGTAAATGCCGGCGTAAAACAAAAACAAGAATAATACTAACCATTAAACTGCCGACAAATAATTGCCTGGTTAATTGATAAGCCGCGTTGGTTTCGACAAGAATACTGGCGTGATAAGTCTCGATGCTGTTTTTGACGATATCCTTCAGCCATTGTACGTTTTCATCCATTATCTGATGATTTTCCCGAACCAATACAGATAACTCGGTAACAGTTGAGTTCACGACATCTTCATCTCTAATCGCGTATATAGCTTGCCTGAATCGTTGAGTGGTTTCCCTGGCCTGTTGGAGCGCAGTCGATAACTCGGTCGCATTTTCGAAACCCGCTCTGTCTTTATAGGTAGCAGCTTCATCAAGTAGCACCTGTATACGTTGTATCGACGCAATCACTGGCTTAAGCGTGACCAAACTAGCCTCTTTGAAATGGGTAATTTCTATCTCAGAAATAGTGAGTATATTTGCCACAACTCGAAGCTCTATTCTGGAAATATTAAGATCAGGCTGCTGTGCAATATCGGTAAACTTATCGCGAATTTTCGCCAACTCCAAACTGACGGCTGCAAATTTATTATCGACCGTGGCTTCCGCCAAAGCGGGGGTATCCCTGGCTAATACATAGTCGGCCCAGGCTCCATGCGCAGATAATATCGATTGCTTGATATACTCTACCGACTGACTAGTACGCGCATCAGCCAATACAAATTCATCCACACTGCTATTCAACGCGTCGAGGATATCGGTAAAATCCTGTGGGGAAATACTCTCTCTTTGCTCAAACCTGCCAAAATCTTTTTCAACTCTGACCAATAGCAGCTCGAGCTCGGCGTTGGATCGACTCGCCGCATTTTGTTCAAGACTAATAACGCTGATAGAGTTCACTATGGACTGTGTTTTGATGCCTACCAGGATCGAAAAACCGATAAAGAGCGCCAGCAGCGCCCCCATTCCCAAACCTATTAATCGGGTAAAAGTCATTACAATAAATTCTAGTTTTGATCGAAAACCAGAAAGATGTTTTCGCCGATTTCACCACTACCGTACAGCGGAACTTGCAGCTTGGGATTAGGCTTTCGACCGGCGATTTCATAGCGCGATACGCCAAACTGGTAGCGGCGGCTGGTTACCAATTGCACATCATCGGCATTACCCGTCTTAAGGTCGCGAGCAAACTCTATCGTCCACCAGCCATTTGACCATTGCCCTTTGGCACGCACATCTGCGCGGCTACCCTGAGGCTCGCGGAATTCGTAACCAGTTAAATGCTGCTCTTCAAAACCCGCTGGTGAGCGTGATTTATAGGCAGAACGACCATCGTCACTCTTGCGCCGTAAATAAAAACGCCGTCCCAGTTTTGATAACACGCGCGAGCCTTTTGTCAAAGGTTGATCGCTATAAATATGCAATTTGTCGTCGGCAAATCCGGCGTGATCCGTGCGTACCGACTTCCAGTACCAGACATCGGCCTTATAAACCTCATCTGCCGATATGCTGATATCGGTAATAAAAGGCTCCATATTCCATTTAAGTACCAAAGTATCCTCACGCTGAGTATCGACAATGTATCGCGCTTCATCCGCTTTCCAGCTTAGGCGTTTGTGTTGCCTATTTTCGTCGGCATCAGGGAACTTTACCAGCATGAAGACCTGTGTCTTTCCATAAGCACACTGGATTTCGTAGTCAATCCCGGCCACCGAATCACGCGTAGATATAGGCTCAATATTCTTCCAGATATCATCATCGCTCTTACCATCAACTACGGGCAGGTTACTGGTTGCTATACACTTTAGGCCTATATCGGCCTCAGCCGAGTGCCAGATAAAAGCAATTATCGAGACAAGAGCTATCTGAATGAGTCTCAGCATTGGTTTCTCCTAAATTTAGTCGCTATATAAGTGGTTATCGGGAGCAAAGAAGGGGTAGGGGCTACATCTATTTAAGCTTGCTTCGAGGTTCCAGGATTAACACCAACTACTGCCGTATTTATTGACATTCATCTATTTGAGTATAGTCGTTGTTTAGGTAACCACAGAACTAATAAACTAGTCGGTAAACCTCGCAAATGTCCGATAAACAAAATGTTTTTAAACCTCTAATTTAGTTAATATTTCTCATCTCCCGGAGAAATCTACCAATCAAAAATTCTTTATGATAGATTTTCGGATTAATTGACTGAAACCACCCCAGCGTCAATAGCTTAGCGGATAAACCAGATAATTTTTTGGAATAGATAATTTCCAACAATACTTGAGGAATAGTGATGAAAAAAATTAATTTAATTCTGTGTTGCGGTCTGGCATTGGCGCTTTTTGGTTGCTCAAGCCCAAAAAAAGCTGTGCTTAATGCAGGTGGTGACGCCGAAGCCGCAGTTGCTGAAGTTGCCGCAATAAAGCAGGAAGCGTTAAGAAACCAGGCAGATTTGTTGGCCCTGGATGAATATATGGAAGGCGCCAAAGTTTTAAAACGAGCAGAGCAGGCTCTGTCTAACGGCTATGAGAAAGAAATGATTCTGAATTACGCCTCCATCGCGAAAGCTCATTTTGAAGAAGCGAATATCATTTCTGGCGTTAGAAGTGCAAATGCCAACCGTATACTTCATGCCAGAAAATCCGCCCTGGTTGCAGGCCTGAGAAATAGCGATAAGCTACTAGCTACCCTGGACGATGTTGACGACGATCTAAGAGACGATACAGACAATTTTGTGGTATCGCTTAGCCCAGAAGATTTCTCAGCATTCCAGAAGAAATATTTCTCTATGGAAGTTAAAGCCGTTCAGTTCAGGGAGCTTGATGGAGTTAGAAAAGCGATTCGGACATCATCCAATAAAGACGCAGGGGACCTCGCGCCAGGCTCTCTGAGAATGGCAAAGCTAGATCTAAATGAGGCTGAGAATATAATTGCTCAGAGTCCCCGCAATCCTGGAATTCATGGAGATAGCGTTAAAAAATCAGCAGAGAGTTCTGTTTTTTTGTTAGATGTAATGGATGTTATTTTAAATGCCGAGGGCACACCGGAAAATATAGCCATAAAGATCGTCAATCAAAACAGGCAACTTGGAATACTGTCAAAAAATGTCGGCTTATTAGAAAAGAATCTGCAGACTTCGCAGTCAAATCTGGCGACCACAAAGTCTAATTTAAGCCAGACAGAAGACACACTCAAATCTCAGGAAGAAGCTCTCAAGGCACAGAATGAGGCATTAAAGAAATCTTCGACTCAGATCAAATTTCAAAAAGCCATGGAACAGGCTGGAGATGCCCTCTCTGAAGATGAGGCATTGGTTTATCAACAGGGTAATACGCTTATATTTAGACTTAAGAAAATAAAATTTGCATCGGGCAATTCGATAATTCCGTCGGAATCTAAACCCTTGCTGTCAAAGATTAATGACATCATAAGACCCTTAGGCGCCGAAAAAGTAGTCGTACAGGGTCATACCGACTCAATAGGATCGGCTGCTATAAACAAAAAACTTTCAATAGAACGCGCGTCCTCGGTTGCAAAATACCTGGCTTCATTTGGAGGCGGTTATAGAATTCTGTTCCTCGGCTATGGAGAAGCCAAACCACTCGAGTCGAACGAAACCAAAGAAGGCCGTGCGATCAATCGCCGGGTAGACCTTGTTGTGACGGCGAAGAAGTGATTGATTGCCGGGTAACGAGTTGAAGAGTTCTGGCTCGTTATTGAAAAATAACGAGCCAGAGAAGAAAATAAGTCAGCCTGTAAGCCGGGTTCTGTCCAGGATAATCATTCATCTGGACTGGAAGTCGCCTTCCAGTCTCAAGCGACCAACCCGAAAACAGCGCGGACCGCGCCATAGTTTTCCTATTTGGTCTTGCTCCGAGTGGGGTTTACCGTGCCACTTCTGTTACCAGAAGCGCGGTGCGCTCTTACCGCACCCTTTCACCCTTACCAGCCCAATGGACTGGCGGTCTACTCTCTGTTGCACTGGCCGTAGGCTCGCGCCTCCCAGACGTTATCTGGCACTCTGTCCTGTGGAGCCCGGACTTTCCTCCAGTCCCAAAATCATAAATGATATTGCTGACCAGCGATTATCCAGCTGACTTGGCACGCATGATAACTGAATTAGCCTGTGAGAGTCGATGAGTTTGCGATACCAGTTTATCTATGCATTACTGTCCTTGAAATCGCCGCTAGTTGCCTGGCGTAGTTTCAATACTGTCAGGCCGTTCCTCCACATCTCGATAGCGCCGATCCCGGCTATCAGGATTAATGTCGAGGAATGTACAACAAGCACCATTGTCAGGGCTTCTTCATCTGGGATACCCAGCAGCTTTAAAGCATACGCCGAGCCGATAATGCCACCACCAGGAACACGGATAAACCTTGAAATGATGAGGGTGAACCCTGTGAAAATCATAATAAACAGGTAGTCGAAAGGAGACAGTAAAATACCGAAGGCCAGTCCTGCCCAGAGAAAATGGGTAGTCGAGAGCGCTTTCATTCCGATACTGGCAAGCACGGCACCCGAACCTCGCCAGCGGGATTTTGGCCAGATTATCCCCTCGGCCATACCGAGGCCGATGCCGGCAAGCCTGCCTCCGAATGCCTTTTCCAGCCTGGATACCAATCGACCAACCATTGACTCCGGGGCTATGAGATGATGCTTGATCAGGAAAAGCCCGGCGAACAAACACATGAACAACACCAGGCTACCAACGCCTGCAATCATCATACCCAGCCGAAGATTTCCGTCTGTTTCGGGCAGGGCCGCAAAGATCACCAGGATTCCAACTATGATGGCGAAGACTATACCATCAACGAAACGCTCGATCGCGGTCGTCACCAGTACGGTTGAAATTTTCAACCCCTCTAATCCGGCAATCAACCAGGCACGTACCAACGGGCTGATGCCTATGGGAATGATCAAGTTAGCAAAATAGCCTACCATTACCGCACTGAACAATCTGAAACTACCCACAGGTCGAATATCGAACAGAATTTGACGCCACTTCCATCCTCGTAGCAGTTGCTCCAGCGGTATAGAAGCGAACAACGCAAAAAACCAGATTGGTTCAGTACCAAGTAACACACTAAATAGACGCTCGAAATCAAGCTTGCGAAACGCAATAGTTAACAGGCCAATTGCGAGTAGTGCCGCGATTAATGACCAGAGAATCGCGCGCGAACTGCGCCGAATCGGTGCTGTCATGCTGGTGTTCCCATAGCACTCAATAATGCCAGCAGTTAACTAAACACCTCAACCCTCAATCTCATCGGTATCGTACTGCCCCGAGACCTTACGTCGAATATGCGACCAGGACATACCGACCGCCAGCACGCCACTGAGTACGAATTCAACCACCCAGAGCATTACCGAGGTATCGTCCAGTGCCAGTAGCCCCCATTCGATTAACATCCAGATCACAACGCCAAATACGCCTGCAGCGAGTATGGTGCCAAGAGCGCCGAGCGAGTTCCAGGTGGCGCGTAAATACATTACCCAACCGATGAGCAGGACGATACCGGTTGCGACTTTATATACCATCGCTGTCTCGGAATTTAACCAGTGCACCCAGGAATAACCGCTAGGATTATAAGTGACGAATACCAGAATAATGGCAATCAGGTATCTGACCATGAAACTGGCGAATGTAAATTGAGATGGGGAGGCCATAGTTTTGCTATTGATCAATGGAAGTTGGCGCAATCCTACCTGTTTCTTCAGCCTCTGTGTATGCCGTATTACGAATAACGGTGGTAAGCCAGTTGATGCAGCACCGTAAATTTTTCCTCGGTTTGCAGAAAAGGTGCGATGGCGGCAGCTACGGCCTTACGATCTTCGGACAGAAACCACTGATCCCAGGCTCTACGATCCGACCAACGGGCCACGACCACGTAATGATTGGGGTGATCGACATCGACTAGTGATTCGCCGGAGATATACCCGCGGGATCGGGTCATAACGTTTAAAAGTTCACTCACCGCTTTTTCGTAAGGAACTTCGAGTCCTTCTGCGACGAATCGTTCGATGATTACTTTTATCATAGATAATGCATTGTTTTCAGAATAAGCCACCCTAGCCTAACCATTACGCAAGCAAAATCAAACTGATATTTGTCAATTTTGAATTGTTAATCTATTGCACTAAACGATACAATCACCGCCAATTAAAAACGTTACGAGGAGAATTCTAATGAGCTGGCATAAACAGATATTACGCGTCAACCTCACCGAGGGTAGCTGCAAGATAGAGCCGCTCAATATGGAATGGGCTAACGACTATCTCGGACAAAGAGGTTTGGGTAGTAAATATCTGTTTGAAGAGATGGACCCTTCAGCTGACGCTCTATCTCCAGAAAATAAAGTTATTTTCGCTACTGGCCCGGTCACCGGCACCCTAGCTTCTACCAGCGGTCGCTATTCGGTCATCACCAAGGGCGCGCTCACCGACGCGATTGCCTGCTCTAATTCGGGGGGCAAATTCGGCGCCGAGTTAAAGTTTGCCGGCTACGACCTGCTCATTATCGAAGGCGAATCCGAAAAGCCAGTTTATCTGCATATCGAAGATGACAAGGTTGAGCTTTGCGATGCTAGCGAAGTCTGGGGTAAAACGGTCTGGGAGACCGAAGCAATTCTGGGTAAAAAATACAGCGATCCGCTCATGCGTTTCGCCTCAATTGGTCAGGCGGGCGAAAACCTGTGCCGCTATGCATGCGTGGTCAACGACCTACACCGCGCGGCCGGACGCTCGGGCGTCGGTACCATCATGGGTGCAAAGAAGATCAAAACTATTGCTGTCCGTGGTACTAAAGGGGTTAAAAGTCCTGATCCTGCGGGATTTTTCAAGCTGGCGACCGAAGTCAACGCAAGAATGAATGACCGTGACGAAATGTCGCGAGACGGCACCTTGCCGATGATCGACGTTACTAACAGCTTCGGCGCGCTACCAACCCGAAATAACCGTAGCGTTCGCTTCGAAGGCACAGAAAAAATTAATGCCGAAGCCATGCACACGCCCAATGCGAATGGCCATACCAATATCGTCACCAACGGTGCCTGCTTTGGTTGCACCATTGGCTGCGGCAGAATATGCAAGATCGATCCGACACACTTTTCGATCAAAGACAAGCCGCAATACCACGGGGCTTCGGGTGGCCTGGAATATGAGACAGCCTATGCGCTGGGTGCAGCCTGTGGTGTCGATGATATCGATGCGGCTACTTATGTCGGCTTCCTCTGCAACGAATATGGCATGGATCCGATATCGCTGGGTGGCACCATCGCGGCGGCAATGGAATTGTTTGATATCGGCGCCATCAGCGAAAAAGATACCGGTGGTATCAAGCTTGAGTTTGGTTCTGCCGAAGCCCTTTGCGCCATCGGTGAAATAACCGCTCGTAACGAGGGCTTTGGGGCTGATATCGCCATGGGCTCGAAGCGCCTCTGCGAAAAGTATGGTCACCCGGATTTATCCATGTCGGTTAAGGGTCAGGAGTTTGCGGCTTATGATGGTCGCGGCATGCAGGGTATGGGACTCGCCTATGCCACCAGTAATCGCGGTGCCTGCCATTTACGCGCAGACCCTTACGAGCACGATTTTGAATCTACCGATGTAGAGGGTAAGGCACTGGTGGTTCGCGATTCGCAAAATGAAGTCGCCTTCATCGACTCATCCGGTCTTTGCTTATTCCCAGGTGGTTGCGGCTGGACGATCAACGATTACCTGGAATTGGTGAACGCATCCTGCGAAACCGAATGGACGGTGGACGATGTACAAACCGTGGGCGAACGCATCTGGAATATAGAGCGCCTTTTTAACATCAAGGCCGGGCTTGGTAGAAAAGACGACACCTTGCCGAAGCGTATCCTCGAAGAACCCGCCGATGTCGGCACTGCTAAAGGCCTGGTTTGTAAGCTCGGCGACATGCTGCCGGAGTATTACCAGCTGCGCGGTTGGAATGAAGAAGGTGAACCCACTGCAGATACAATGAATCGACTGGGCTTGTAAGGGCTGGACTTAGGAGATGCAGGTTTCAGTTAAACTATTCGGCGGGCTACGCCAGTATTTGCCCACCGGCAGCGCTTTTAATTCCTGTGTATTAACAGTGCCCGACGATAGTATATTGACGGATGTTTTGTCACTGTTACCTATCCCGGAAGATAAGGCATTCATCGCGCTGCTTAACGACGTCAAACTCGACAAAGAAGCCTATGCTGACACGTTAGTGTCAGCGTCTGATGCCATTGTTTTATTACCGCCAATAAAGGGTGGTTAGGAGATTTATTAATGAGCTGGAATGTCTATTTATCCGGAGAAATCCATTCCGACTGGCGTGATCAGATTAAGCAAGGTGCGGAAGCGCTCGGCTTACCGATAACGTTTACCTCCGCCGTTACCAATCATGAGGCCAGTGATGCAGCAGGGGATATGCTAGGCGCTGAAGCCAGTAGCTATTGGCGTGATCATAAATCGTCCAAGGTGAACGGTATACGGACAAAGAATATGCTCGAAAAATGCGATATCGCCATCGTCCGATTTGGTGATAAATATAAGCAATGGAATGCCGCTTTCGATGCCGGTTACTGCGCCGCACTGGGCAAGCCTTATATTACCTTGCACGACGAAGATATTATTCATCCGCTGAAAGAAGTCGATGCCTCTGCGATGGCCTGGGCGCAAACGCCAGCGCAGGTCGTTGAGATTTTGAAGTATGTGGTCAGCCCTAATCTTTAAGGCTAGATGCTCGCTGACCAGTTACGTTTTACTGGTCAGCTCCAGCGCAACCTGATACAAATCATTCTTTTTCCTGCCACTGAGCTGGCTACAAAGCCTCACCGCCTTCTTCAAAGAAAGCTCCGCCAGCAATAACTCCAGCATTTCAATATCCGCATCCGTCAGGCCAGTTTTTTTCTTTTCCCTGGGATTATCGATCAGCACCACGAACTCACCTTTAGTCAGCGCTGGATCGTCATCAAAAAGATTCAATATATCTAGCGCCTGACCACCCAGAAAATTTTCATGCGTCTTGGTTAACTCCTTCGCTACGACGATTCGTTTATCAGGCATTACCTCTACCATCTGCTCAATTAATCGGTAAATTCTGTGGCTGGACTCTAGTAGCACCAGCGTTCCTTCAATTTGGGTTATCGCCTTCAGTTTTTCCAGACGCTCGGCGTTTTTCTGCGACAGAAACCCGAAATAACTGAAACTATCGGTGGGCATACCAGCAGCGGATAAAGCAGCAATAATACTACTCGCCCCAGGGATCGGGCTGACACGCATGCCCGCGTCGCGCACTGCGGTGACCAGTGGATAACCCGGGTCAGAAATCAGCGGTGTTCCTGCGTCTGAAATAAGGGCGATATCTTCCCCCGACCTGAGTTTTTCCAGCAATTGCTCTACTCTCTGGCTCTCATTATGCTGGTGCAGGGAAATCATTTTTTTACGAATGCCCAGGTGATTGAGCAGCCTCTGACTATGACGGGTATCTTCAGCCGCAATGACATCAACTTGCTGTAAAATCTGTACCGCGCGATAGGTCATATCATCAAGATTACCAATCGGGGTTGCTACAATATAAAGTACGCCGCTCATGCAAAAGAGTGTACACTATTACTCCGACCCGGAGAGAGCATCCGGGATAAATCCAACGACCAGAACACTGAAGTTTGATGAGACTATTTTGGCCTAAATTAACCTTAATGCTGATACTATTTACGAGTATCACTGCCTGTCAGACTGTACCAAAAAAAGCTGATGACGGAACCCCCCCTGACCAGGACTTCAGTTTATCCTCGGATGAGGAAAACGTGCTACGTGCCTTCCAGTTGGAAACCGAAAAATCCTGGCTGGAGGCATCTCAGCTTTACCAGAGCATGGCCGAAAACGCCGAGCATCCTGAGCGCTCCTCATTTTATATTCGCGCTGCTTTGATGTTTTATTACGACGAGCGTTATCGTTATATCGAGCCATATTTTAACGCGCTGGAAGACAGCGATATCCTCGAACAGGATAAGCAGTATAGGGACATTATTCTAGCGGGTAGTTTCCTCGGTATCGGGAAAATTTATCAAAGTTTGTTAGCGCTCCCAGAAATCGAAGAAATTCTCGATTTCCGCTTTAAGGCATTAGCGCTGAACATTCGCTCTAAAGGCGTTCTTGCCATCGGCAAACCGATGGAAAGTGCTCAATTGCGCATGCAGATAAGTGAATTTCTAAAGACTGAAGAAGAAACCGAAGAGAATCACGCCTTTATCTGGGATGCGCTCAATCGCATCAGCGAATCAACCATTCTGAAAGCACTCGCAGTACAGCAAACCACCGAAATGCGCGGCTGGCTCGAGTTAAATCTAATCGCTCGACGCTCAAATATGCTGCCGACCAAAATTGAGCCCTGGATCAACCAGTGGTACCAGCTATACACCGAGCATCCGGCGGGGCCAAATTTCGCGATTAACCTACTAGAAGAGAGCCGTCGAATTTACATTAAACCAGCCAAAATTGCTTTGATGCTTCCTTTTTCCGGTCGACTGGAGAAAGTATCCGAGGCGATTCAAAACGGCTTTATGTATGCCTATTATCAGAACAACGAAAATGCTGCATCACTCGATATCATCGACGCCAGCACCGACCCAGCCAAATTTAACCAGCAATATCAGCAGGCTATCCAGAACGGTGCCGAATTTATCGTCGGTCCTGTGAGCAAGGAATTGATTAATCTATTGCAACAGCAGGAACAGCTCGAAGTCCCTACCCTGACGCTGAATTATGGCGATGATCTTGGCGATCCAGTGCTTAATCTTTATCAGTTCGGCTTACGCCCAGAAGACGAGGCAGAACAGATCGCCGATAGCGCGTTGGCCGCAGACAAACATAATGCTGTGACTCTGGTGCCTGATACCCAGTGGGGAAAACGCCTGCAACAGGCATTTACTGATCGCTTCGAAGCCCTCGGTGGCCGTATCGTCGGATCCGAAGTTTATCCAGCCAAGAAGAATGATTATTCCGCTGCGATCAAGCGTTTGCTCAATCTTAATGGTAGCGATCAACGGCATCAGATTATTCAGCAGGTCATCGGCGAAAGCGCTAAATTTGAACCTCGTCGGCGTAAGGACATCGACATGATTTTCATCGCCGGAAATTCACGACAGGCCCGACTGATTAAGCCCCAGTTGAAATTTCACCATGCTCAGGGTGTACCGGTATACGCCACCTCGCATATTTCATCGAGTACTCGCAATGCCGACGTAGATCGAGACCTCGAAGAAATTCAATTTGTCGATATTCCGTGGATGCTAAATCAGCAAGGTAACCCAGATCGCGCTCAAATTAAAAAACTGTGGCCCACTGACAGTAATCGCTTTAGCCGATTATTTGCACTCGGGATCGATGCCTATCGGTTAATACCGTCGTTAAGGCGACTGATGCTACACCCCGAAGAATCTGTTAGCCATAATACTGGCGAGCTGTCGGTCGATAAAAATGGACGTATTCGGCGACAGTTACTCATGGCTACTTACCTGAAAGGTTTAGCCACTGTAATCGATCCAGACACCGATAATGGCCTGGAGGCCAGTGCTTCGAAATAGGCATGAACTTCAATAAAAGCAAGGGATTGCATTACGAAGAACAGGCTAAATCATATTTGCTGGCGCAGGGTTTAATAGCCGTACAACAGAATTATCACAGTCGCTTTGGCGAAATCGATTTAATCATGCTCGACGGAGATATGTTTTGTTTTATCGAAGTTAAATTCCGCAAGAACCTCGATTTCGGTGGCGCTGCCAATTCTATTCCTTATCAAAAACAACAAAAAATAATCAAGACAGCACAAATTTTTATGAGCCAGGATCGAAAACACTCCCGCTATGCCATGCGCTTTGATGCTTTGATGTTGCAGCAAATAGGCGAGGACATTAATATCAACTGGATCCAGAACGCATTTTACGCCGAGTCATATTAATGAACGACACCGATAGTTTTATCCAGAAGGCTTTTGCCGACAGCATCGAGATCAAACAGAAGTCCGCTACCGCGCTAACAGAAAGTATTGAATTAGCTTCCGCCAAGTTGAATCAAGCTTTACTCGAGGGTCAGAAAATACTGGTATGCGGCAATGGTGGTTCTGCCGCAGATGCTCAGCATTTTTCGGCAGGGTTGTTAAACCGCTACGACCGAGATCGACCGGGTCTGCCAGCCATCGCTTTGACCACCGATAGTTCGACCCTGACAGCCATTGCTAACGACTACGACTATAGCCAAATATTCGCCAAGCAGGTCACCGCACTAGGCCATCCGCACGATATACTAATAGCTATCAGTACCAGTGGCCAATCACCCAATATTACCGAGGCGATACTCGCTGCAAATGAAAGCGATATGACGGTGATTGCACTGACGGGCAAAGATGGTGGTGTCATGGCGCAGGTGATGGATGAAAATGCGATAGAAATTCGAGTACCGTCTAACGTCACCGCAAGAATTCAGGAAGTCCATTTGCTGGTACTCCATATTCTTTGTGAACTACTCGACCTGCAGTTGCTGGGGCCGCCTGAATAAATCCGGTTATTTAACGACTTTCAAACCAGGTCGTTTTGACTTCTTAGCGGTGGCAGGCTTATCGTCCGCAGTAGGCTCTTCCGGTAAATTATCTTCTGCGAACATCATGCCCTCGCCATTTTCTTTGGCGTAGATGGCTAATATCGAGAGAATCGGACAGTAAACATTTTGCGCAACACCACTAAATCTCGCCGAAAACGAAAGATACTCGTTAGTCATTTCCAGGTTCTGAATAGCACCCGGCGAAAGATTCAGCACTACCTTACCGTCGCTGGCGATCCCTTTCGGAATCTCCACCGCTTCGCTACTGGTATCGACGAGCACATATGGCGTGGCATCGTTATCCAGCAACCACTCGTAAAGCCCACGAATCAGATAAGGTTTGCTCGGAGTCATTCCTCTTGCTAGCTAATGATCAGGCGACCATATCCCTTTCCTGTTCCGACAAACTGGCCTGGAAGGAAGTACGTGAAAACACTCGTTTCATATATTCAGTAATCGGCTTAGCCGATTTTGGCAGTTCGATATCGTAATAAGGCAAACGCCAGAGTATCGGCGCAATACTACAATCGAGCAGGCTGAACTCATTCGATAGAAAGTAAGGCATAGCGGCGAATACTTCCGAAGAATTCACCAGGCTTTCGGTCAACGCTTTCGTGGCCTGCTCTTTCTTTTTCTCTGTGCCATACTCGATATTCCCGAGCAAACTGAACCAGTCGCTCTCAATACGGAACAGCGCGAGTCGGCTCTTGGCACGCGAGACGGGATCGACCGGCATCAGCGGTGGATGCGGAAAACGTTCGTCGAGATATTCGATCAAAACTCTGGCGTTATACAACACCAGATCCCGGTCAACCATCGTCGGTACCGTCGCGTAAGGATTCAGGTCGATCAAATCCTCCGGCAAGTTATCCATATCTACATCATGAATTTCGACGGTGATATCTTTTTCGGCGAGAACAATACGAGTACGATGACACTCTGGGTCAATCGGCGATGAGAAACAACTCATCACCGAACGGCGATTAGCCACTACTGACATATTCTGATTCCTGTAATCAATGAATATCCTTCCAGTATTCTTTCTTAAGGAGATAAGTCAGAATCAGGAAGAAGAATAAAAATATAATGACACCAGTACCGACATTTTGTCGGGTCTGGCGATAAGGCTCGGAAACGTAATCTAAAAAGGCAACCAGATCATAAACCGTCTGATCGTATTCCGATTTCGACTGACTGCCAGGTTTTACTATTTCATATCCGACAATCACTTCGTGCTCTTTACCTTCGCTATCGGTCTTCGTGACTTTCTTAGCGGCCTGCAAGCCCTGCAAATCGGTCAGTGCATGCGGCATACCAACATTCGAGAACACGCCATTGTTCATCCCAAAAGGACGAGTCTCGTCGATATAGAAGCCACGCAAGTAATTATACAACCAATCGACGCCGCGCGAGCGAGCGATCAAGCTTAGGTCGGGTGGCGCTATACCGAAGGCCTGTTCCGCATACTCGGCGTTCATGTTGATAGTCATCAACTGGCCAACCTTAGTTTGCTCACCCTGTTTGTTGGTAGTAAATATCAGGTTTTCCAGCAACTGCTCATCGGAAATACCCAGATCTTGCCCTACCCGATCATATCGTGAATAGGCGACCGCATGACAACCCATACAGTAATTAACAAAGGTGCGAGCACCGCGCTGCATCGATGCCTTGTCATCCCAGTTAACATCGATGTCATCGTTGGGATAAGTGGCCCCAACCGCAGCCCAACCCAGAACCGGCAATAGCGATAGCGCTGCCGCTACAATAATCAAACCCTTCTTCATTATTGAATCCTCTCTGGAACTGGTTTGGTATTTTCGTTTTTACTGATCCACCAGATACCGACAAAAAATGCGAAATAGCCGATACTGAACAATCGTGCGAAGAATATCCGCGCATCGGTCGTTGGTACTGCACCGAGATAACCCAGGCCGATGAAGCTGACCACCAGCATCACCAATAACCACTTGAAGGAGCTCGCACGATAACGGATCGAATGCACCTTACCACGGTCTATCCAGGGCAATACAAAAAGTACGGCTATAGCGGCAAACATCGCGATGACACCCACCAACTTATCGGGAACAGCACGTAAAATCGCGTAAAACGGCGTGAAATACCAGACCGGTGCAATATGCTCGGGAGTTTTAAACGGGTTCGCCGGTATAAAATTAGCGTACTCGAGGAAGTAACCACCCATCTCTGGCGCGAAAAACACCACCGCGCTAAACAGGATTAAAAAGACTACAACGCCGACTAAATCTTTTACCGAATAATAAGGGTGAAAAGGAATGCCATCAAGCGGAATCCCGTTTGCATCTTTGTTCTTCTTGATCTCAACACCATCTGGATTATTCGAACCAACTTCGTGCAGAGCAATGATATGCATGACTACCAGCATCAACAATACCAGTGGCACCGCAACAACATGGAGTGCAAAAAATCGGTTTAGCGTTGCACCAGAAATTACGAAATCGCCACGTATCCATAGCGTTAGCTCGTCGCCAACCACCGGAATCGCACCGAATAATGAGATGATTACCTGCGCACCCCAATAAGACATTTGCCCCCAGGGTAATAAATAACCCATGAACGCTTCGGCCATCAGCGCGAGGAAGATGAACATACCGAACAGCCAGATCAGCTCGCGTGGCTTCTGGTAAGAACCGTACATCAAACCACGGAACATATGCAGATAAACCACGATAAAAAATGCCGAGGAACCAGTCGAGTGCAGGTAACGAATCAACCAGCCCCAGTCCACATCACGCGCGATGTATTCGACGGACGCAAAGGCCATCTCGCCGTCCGGGTTATAATGCATGGTCAGGAATATGCCAGTGACGATCTGTAGTACCAGTACCAGCAATGCCAGAGATCCGAAGAAGTACCAGAAATTAAAATTCTTCGGGGCATAATACTTGGAGAGGTGCTCCTCAAACATTTTTGTCAGAGGAAAACGCGCGTCGATCCAGCCGATTAGACCATTAGATGATTTATCAGTCATTATGCTACTCCATCCTCGCCGATCAAAATCAAGCCATCATTAATAAAATAATGCGGCGGAACAGTTAGATTAGTCGGTGCGGGAACTCCGCTATAAACGCGTCCGGCGAAATCAAACCTGGAACCATGACAGGGGCAATAGAATCCCCCCTCAAAATCTGCGGTAATCATGTTGGGGCGATACGAAGGTGAGCAACCCAGATGTGTACAAATACCCTCGACGACAAAGTACTCTTCTTTAATCGAACGCTGTATATTTTTGGCGTAATCAGGCTGAATGCTTTCGCTGGATTCAGCATCGCGCAAGTTATCGACAACTTTTGGCAGATTTAAGGTCGCTAGCGCCTTTTGGTCACGACGCACAACCCAGACAGGTTTTCCTCGCCATTTAAAAACCACTTGCTGTCCGAGTTGAATTTTGCTGATGTCGGCTTCCACAGGTGCACCTGCCGATCTCGCCCTGGCACTCGGATTCCAGGTTTTTACGAATGGAACCGCCACTGCTACCGTGCCGACAGCACCAACCACCACAGTCGCAGTTGTTAAAAATCGCCTACGACTGTTATCTACACCCTCTGAAGACATTCGATATTAACCTCGGGTTTAAAGAATGGAATTTGGAGAATAATCAAACCTGATTCCCCGCATAGA
>JAUVCH010000127.1 GCA_030595795.1 Gammaproteobacteria bacterium | reverse complement strand
GTTCGCGAGAAGGGACTTCGATATCGAGATCGTAGAGGCGTTGGCCGTTGACCATCGCAACTCGTAACTCTTCCGCCTGAGTGGCGTTGATGAGTATTCGTTTCATTAGTAATTATGCCTTGAATTAAAGGCCTGATACCGGCGACTTTTAATAGTCCTGATGGTTTTGTGAGTTTATTGAAATTGCACGCGCACTCGCTTGACGACGGTGTATTTCTTCCGCCGGTGATTGCAATATTTTTAATCAGAATATAACTATAAAAGAGACAGTACATTGGCCTGAGTCTATAAATGATGTCCAGGAATAAACCATTGAGATTATCGGTTTTGTTGGACTAATCTTATTAGAAAACAATGATTTAACCCTGGTCAAATCTTGATGTTTTCTATAAAAAACCGTTTCGGTAGTGTCTTGTTCTGGAATTAACCAGTACAATACTACGCCCGCAATATAGCATAAATAACCGGCGCTGCCATCCATTGAGTACAAATAAACCACAAAAAACGTCGGCAGTGAGGATAATCGAGGTAACCAGTTCGGAGCTGGATCAACGCGTCGATAACTTTTTAATTAAAACCCTTAAAAATATTCCTCGAACCCGTATTTATAGGATCATTCGTAAAGGCGAGGTTCGGGTAAATAAAAAACGCATAAAGCCAGATTACAAATTGAAATTAGGAGATCAGGTTCGCGTACCTCCAGTCAGAATCGAACTCGACCCGGATGGTACTACCGTCATTTCTAAGCGTATTCTGGAAGCAGTGGAGCGCGCAATATTATTTGAAAATAAGCACTTATTGGTAATTGACAAGCCCAGTGGCCTGGCTGTGCACTCTGGCTCAGGGGTTGCTTTTGGCATTATTGATGTGATGCGACAGCTGCGCCCTGACTGCGATATGGAGCTGGCCCATCGGCTTGACCGAGACACTAGCGGCTGTCTTGTATTAGCCAAGCATCGTCAGTCCTTATTGACTTTACAGCATTGTATTCAAGATAACTCATTGTTGAAATATTACATGGCCGTGGTCAAAGGACGCTGGCCGAATCAACTCACCGAAGTCAGTCATAGCCTGAAAAAAATGAATATGAGCAATGGCGAAAGAAGAGTCTACGCCGACCCGGAAGGGCAGAAGGCCTCAACCCTGATTATCGATAATCAATCTAGTGCTCAATATAGCTTGCTTACTATTCGCTTAATGACTGGCCGCACCCACCAGATTCGCGTGCATTGTCAAACCGAGGGGCATGAGATTGCGGGAGATAACAAATACGGAGATCGCGGTTTCAATCGTGATATGAAAAAGCTGGGGATGAGGCGTTTAATGCTTCATGCTAGCCGGTTGGAAATACCAAAAACCGAATTCAACGCTGAAATAGTCATCAATGCGCCAGTGCCGGATGTATTTCAAATGAACAGAATATTTAACCTGGAATAAAACTAATGTCAGATAACGAATACGAAAAGATAGTCCACAAACTCGCTTTCGCCGCAATAAACGAGCAAAGGAGAGCACGTCGATGGCGAATTTTTTTTCTATTTGCCTTTTTTGCCTACCTGACCCCAGTTCTGTTCCTGATACTAAATTTAGGCGGTGACGACTATTCCGGCAGAGTTGTCGATGAGGATGGAAAGCATACCGCTTTGGTTCGCTTATCGGGCGTTATAGCCAGCGGAGAAGAGGCTGGTGCAGAGACGGTGATTTCAGGAATCGAAGCTGCTTTTAGCAATAGTGCGACTAAGGCAGTAATACTGGAAATTAATTCCCCCGGCGGATCTCCAGTACAGTCATCTTATATATACGATGAAATCAGACGTTTACGAGGAATACACGAGGATATCCCATTTTATGTCGTGGTTTCAGACATTGCTGCGTCGGGCGGCTATTTCGTTGCCTCTGCGGCTGATAAAATTTTCGTCAACCAATCCAGCCTGGTAGGATCTATCGGGGTACGCATGGATAATTTTGGCTTCGTTGGTTTAATGGAAAAGCTAGGCGTAGAACGACGGTTGCTTACTGCGGGAGAAAATAAAGGTTTACTCGACCCATTTCTTCCTGAAGACGATATCCAAAAGGCACATCTGCAAGCAATGTTAAACGAAGTTCACCAGCACTTTATCAGTGCAGTAAAACAGGGGCGCGGCGATAAATTATCCGGGCAGGCAGATTTATTCAGCGGGTTGATCTGGACGGGTGAAAAAGCCATAGAGCTTGGTTTAGTCGATGAATACGGAACTACAAAAAGCGTTGCACGTGACATCGTAGGTGCAGAAACACTAGTCGATTTTACGCCAAAAAATGCCCTGCTAGACCGTATAGCTGATCGTATTGGTGCTTCGGTGACAGATAATATCTGGCGCAATCTTGGGGAAAGTATTCAATACAATTAATCGGGCGACTTTATAAAAACTAGACGACACCAACACCAGCATTTTCAAGCATCTGCACCAGTCTAATCAGGGGTAATCCAATCAATGCGGTCGGATCATCCCCCCGCATTTGATCGAATAGACAAACGCCGTAGCCCTCCGATTTAAAACTTCCCGCGCATTGATAGGGCTGTTCGACCTGAAGATAGTGTTCCAGTTGCGAATCCTTCAGATGCCTGAAATCGACCTCGTATGGAATATCATCAACCTCACAAAATCCGTTACCTTCACTAAGAACACAAACACCAGTATGGAATACGACGGTTTTGCCCTGAGCATTCCTTAGCTGTCGCAATGCATTCTCATGTGAACCCGGTTTACCGAGTATTTCTCCATTAATTATCGCGCACTGATCGGAGCCTATAACCACGGCTTGCGGAAATTGCTTACCCGCTGCTTCGGCTTTCTGTTGAGCCAGGCGGCAGACGTATGCCTCCGCTTTTTCACCTGGATAATGGCTTTCGTCGATATCGGGAGAGTAGCATTCGAAATCCAGATGAAGTCGTTGAAGTAACGACTTTCTGAAGGGAGAACTACTCGCGAGAATGATTTCAGGTTTCAATGATGTTGCCAGAAAAGGGTGATAAATAAGGCTATAATAGCAACCAGTTGAGTATTTATTGCCGCTACGCTTGAAAACTGGAACCAAATTGTATTAGAACTACTAAATAAAGCCATAAATACTGCCTGTCGATGTGGAATATCATTAGACATTAATTGGCTTAACCATGTAAAATCCCGCTTTTTATGCTAGACAAACTCAAACAGTGTTATCAGGTGCTTAAGGAAGTGTCTCGTAACAGTCATTTCGAGGGCCAGATCGACGTCGCGGATTTATCCCGGCTCGGTGAGTTATTGGCAAATTCTGAATCGACAATCGAAATGCAGTTTGAGTTTCGGGTAAGTGATTACGACGTACCCATGCTTAGCGGAGAAATTCAAACCAGTTTGCAGATGGAGTGCCAGCGCTGTTTACAGGCGATGGAAACACCATTACAACTGATTTTTAAACTACTGGTCGATGCCCCCGATGACGTCATTCGGGAAAGCAGTTTGGACACGGTATATAGCGAAGACGGTTTAATCGACCTCTTCGAGGTGGTTGAGGACGAGCTAATTCTCGCTTTGCCACTGGTATCGATGCATGAAAATGGATCGTGCAACAAACATTGGCAGGTTTCCGATAATGATCGGGAACCAGTCGCTAGAGAAAATCCGTTTTCGGTTCTTAAAGACCTGAAAACAACCCATTAATTTATTTTCGGAGACACACATGGCTGTTCAAAAGAGTCGGAAAACACCTTCACGTCGCGGAATGCGTCGCTCGCACGACGCACTCGGTAACTCGACTCTTTCGGTCGAGCCCACAACTGGTGAGACCCACCGTCGTCATCACATTAGTGCCGATGGCTATTACCGCGGAAGTAAAGTCATCGCCGACAAAGTTGTAGACGACGACGAATAGTTTTAGTTATAGTTGATTGACAAATACGGGCGGAATTAACCGCCCGTATTTATTTTGACGCTTATAATGACTAAAAAAATAATTGCACTCGATGCAATGGGCGGAGACCACGGGCCCAGGGTGACGGTATCGGCAGCTAAAAAAGCATTACGCGAAATAGCCGGAATAGACCTGTTACTTGTCGGCGACGAGGATCAACTAAAGGCTGAACTTGAACGGCTCGATATGCTGAACGAACCGCGTGTTAGCATCCACCATGCATCCGAAGTCGTTGGCATGGATGAAGCCCCAGCGCAGGCATTAAAGAAGAAAAAAGATTCTTCCATGCGTGTAGCGATCGATCTGGTAAAGGCCAAAGAGGTCCAGGCCTGTGTCAGTGCTGGAAACACCGGCGCTTTAATGGCCACCAGTAAATTCGTGCTTAAAACCATACCCGGCATTAGTCGCCCAGCTATCTGTACCATGTTGCCATCGATGACCGGTCATACCCATATGCTCGATCTCGGTGCTAATCTTGAGTGTACCCCCGAAAACCTGTGTGAATTCGCGGTCATGGGGTCGGTACTTGCACAATCTGTCGAGGGCGTCGATAAACCATCCGTCGGATTATTGAATATTGGTTCGGAAGCCATGAAAGGTAGTGACTTAATCAAAAAAGCCAATCTATTAATCGCCGATACTGATCTTAATTATTATGGCTTTGTCGAAGGCGATGATATCTACAAAGGCACGGTTGATGTTGTGGTAACCGATGGTTTTGCTGGTAATGTATCGTTAAAAACCGGCGAAGGTCTGGCCGCTTTGGTCAATCATGTACTGCGTAAAGAGTTCAAGAAAAACATTATTACCAAAATCGCCGCTATCATCGCATTACCGGTACTACAGGCTGTTCGTAAAACGCTTGACCCGAGGCGTTATAACGGTGCTAGCCTGCTCGGATTAAACGGTATTGTCGTAAAAAGCCACGGTGGGGCCGGCACAAGTTCGTTTTTTAATGCGATAAAAATTGCTAGTATAGAGATCGAGAACGAAGTGCCGCAAAGAATATCAACCCTGGTTGAGTCATATTTCCCCAGGACTGAGGATAGCTAGATTATGGTCTACGCCCGAATTACCGGTACTGGCGGTTACCTGCCTGAAAATATCATGACCAATCATGATTTAGAAAAAATTGTCGATACCACCGACCAGTGGATTCGTGATCGTACCGGTATAGAACAAAGGCATATAGCGGTCGAAGGTGAAACCACGGTGGATCTCGCCGAAGGGGCATCTCGGAAGGCTATCGAAGCCGCTGGAATAGACCCGCAGGATATTGATCTCATCATCCTGGCAACATCGACACCCGATAAAATATTCCCGAGCTCGGCCTGTATTCTGCAGTCGCGGTTAGGCATCCATGGTTGTCCGGCCTTTGACATTCAGGCGGTTTGTACGGGATTCGTCTATGCATTGACTGTCGCTGAAAAATTTATTCAGTCAGGTAGTAGCAAAAAGGCTCTGGTAGTCGGTGCGGAGGTATTTTCCCGAATATTAAACTGGGAAGATCGTGGAACCTGCGTATTGTTCGGCGATGGAGCAGGGGCTGTCATTCTCGAAGCCAGTGATGAAACCGGTATCCTCTCCACGCACATTCATGCCGATGGCGATTACGTTGATCTGTTACAGGTTCCCTGTGGCATCGCACACGATTACGAAAAGGTAAAAGCCGGAAATGCCTTTGTCGAAATGAAAGGTAACGAAGTATTTAAAATGGCGGTGAATACATTAGGTCGCATCGTTGACGAAACCCTGGCAGCTAACGACATGATGAAGTCTGATATAGACTGGCTGGTTCCCCATCAGGCCAATACCAGAATCATTTCTGCCACGGCCAAAAAACTTAAAATGTCGATGGATCAGGTCGTTGTCACCGTTAACAAGCATGGCAATACCTCGGCAGCATCGGTGCCTTTGGCATTAGATGTGGCAGTACGTGACGGTCGTATTAAAAAGAACGAACTACTGCTTCTCGAAGCTTTCGGCGGCGGTTTTACCTGGGGTTCGGTGCTGGTTCGATTTTAGTCCAATCTAACTCAGGTAAGAATTGGATTACAGTATGTAAGACAACTATGCTATGATCTCAGGTACAAATCTCCGGGGGTAGTTGTTAATGATTTCAGTTTTACTCACAGATGACCATGCTTTGGTACGTTCAGGCATCCGTCGACTATTGGAAGATAGTGGCCAGGTGGACATAGTTGGTGAGGCCAACTGTGGCGAAGAAAGCCTGACAATGACCCAGTCGCTAAACCCCGATGTCATTCTGATGGATGTCAATATGCCCGGAATTGGTGGCGTTGAAGCCTGTCGGCGCATCCTGGAACGCGACCCGAAACAGAAAATTATTGTTCTCACCGTTCATAGCGAACAAACCTTTCCGAAGCGAATGCTCGAAATTGGTGCAAAAGGCTACCTAACCAAAGAATGTGCTGTCGATGAAATGATCGAGGCGATTAAGCAAGTCAATAACGGAAAATCCTATATCGCCACCAGTATTGCCCAACAACTGGCACTGTCATTATTACCTGGCAATGGGGAAAACCCCATCGACAGGCTATCACGTCGAGAATTTCAGGTTATGTTGATGATTACTAACGGCTTATCGAACATTGAAATGTCTGATAAATTATGTCTTAGTCCAAAAACAATCAGCACTTATCGATTAAGATTGCTTGAAAAATTGGATGCTCATAACGAAGTCGACTTGATTAAAATTGCCGTTGAACAGGGCATGGTTGAATTTGCCCATTCTGGTTAACGGGCAACTGTTATCCCGGCATGAGCAGCCACGACAAATTTGATCATTCAGCCTTTCTGTCTACCGTGAGCACAAAACCGGGTGTTTACCGGATGATCGACAGCAATAATAAGGTTATCTATGTCGGTAAAGCCCGAAACCTGAAGCAACGGCTGGGCAGTTATTTTCGTAAAACCGGTTTATCGACCCGCATATTGACGCTGGTTAGTCATATCAATCAGATCGAAGTCATTAATACGCGCACCGAAAGCGAGGCACTGTTACTCGAAAACGACTTGATCAAAAACCTCAATCCGAGGTACAACATCTTATTCCGCGATGACAAAAGCTATCCTTACATTTGTATCACTAACCACGAATTTCCAAGACTAAGAGTTTATCGCGGTAAAACCGATAACCGCAAAGGGACTTTCTACGGGCCTTTCCCCAGTGCAGGCTCGATTCGATATACCATCAATCACATCCAGCGCATGTTTCAATTACGAAATTGCCAGGATTCTGCCATGAAAAATCGCAGTCGTGCTTGCCTGCAATATCAGATAAAACGCTGTACAGGACCCTGTGTAGGGCATACCGATCAGATAAACTACCAGGCACAGATCGATCAGGCACGTATGTTTCTCGAAGGCCAAAACGATGCTTTGATCGATCAACAAATCGAACTTATGGAGCAGTCTTCAAGCGAGTTAGAATTTGAGCAGGCTGCTGCGATACGCGACAAAATCGAGATTTTACGTCGCGTCACCGAAAAACAATTCGTCACCGGCTTTCAGACTGACATCGATATACTCGCCTGCGAGGTACAGCAGGATGTCTGCTGTATCCAGCTCTTCATGATCCGCAATGGCACGTCGATGGGAAATAAACCTTTTATCAGCCGGGTCAAACTAGCCGCTAACCCAGACGAGCTACTACAAAGTTTTATCGTCCAGCATTATTCTCGTCACCCAGCACCCAGGGAAATCATCGTCAGTCATGCCATACCCGATCTGGCATTGATCACCGAGACTTTAAGTCAGATACAGGAATCGAAAATAAAAATTTCACCTGTGGTCAGAGATAAACGTAAGAGAGCGCTGGAAAATGCGATGAACAACGCCCGCCAGGCATTAGAAAGCCATATACTATCGGCGAGTCATTTGAATAAACGCTTCCAGTCACTCATCGAAGAATTACAACTCGAACAAATACCCGAACGCATTGAATGTTTCGACATCAGTCACACCATGGGTGAGCATACCAAGGCTTCATGCGTGGTATTTGGCAGCGAAGGGGCGATCAAATCCGAGTACCGCTGCTATAACATCAAAGACATTACTGCTGGCGACGACTACGCTGCCATGAAACAGGTATTAGAACGGCGCTACAGTAAACGCCAGCACGATCAGGCACTCTTACCCGACCTGGTTTTAATCGATGGCGGTAAAGGGCAGTTGCATACCGCGCTGGATGTTTTCGAGGAACTTGATTTATTCAGCACCAAACCCAACTTGCGCGTTTTCGGAGTAGCCAAAGGCGTCGAGCGAAAGGCTGGATACGAAGATATCCTCGACGAAACCTATACTGCGTTGAATATTAAACTCGATTCGCCAGCGTTATTATTAATCCAGCAAATAAGAGACGAGGCGCATCGCTTTGCAATAACTGGGCATCGCAAAGCACGAGCCAAACAACGCAAAACATCACGGCTAGAAGAAATACAGGGGATCGGCGCAAGAAAGCGACAGCTATTACTAAATACCTTCGGAGGCCTGCACGGCGTCCAGGCGGCAGGTGTTGAAGAGTTAATGCAAATAAAGGGTATTAACCGAGAGACCGCTCAGTCAATTTATGATAGCTTTCACGGCTAAATTTTATTCGACCCGCTATGAGACTTACCTTACCTACCGCTATTACTCTTTTTCGCATCGGCTTGATTCCGATATTTGTGGTGGCGTTTTATTTGCCCTATGTCTGGGCGAACCTGGCTGCAGCCGCAATCTTCGCGCTCGCCAGTTTTTCAGACTGGGTAGACGGCTACCTGGCGCGGGTATTAAAACAGGAATCATCATTCGGCGCATTCCTCGACCCGGTCGCTGACAAGCTCATGGTGGTGGTAGCGATAGTGCTTATCGTACAGGCCAACCCAAGTATTTATATCGCCTTGCCCTCGATCATAATCGTCGCCAGAGAAATATCCATATCGGCACTGCGCGAATGGATGGCAGAACTCAGAAGTAGTACCTCGGTACAGGTATCATTCATCGGCAAAGCCAAAACAACCGCACAGTTATTTTCACTACTTTTGATGATATATGCTGAGCCGATAGCGCAAATCCCGATATTCGAAATTGGGCTCGGCTTCTATTATCTGGCCGTAATTTTCACAATAGTATCGATGGTTATCTACCTGCGCGCCGCCTGGCCCGTGATCGTAAAAAATAGCTGAAAGATAATGCTTAAAATAGCCGCAGCTGGCTTGACAGTTTAGGGTGAATCTATAGAATAGCGCCCTTCGCGGGAATAGCTCAGCTGGTAGAGCACAACCTTGCCAAGGTTGGGGTCGCGAGTTCGAATCTCGTTTCCCGCTCCAGATTTAAAGCCTCGACAACGTCGGGGCTTTTTTTGGCCTTTGTTAAGAAATACAGTAGTATAACGCCCCCTAAGGCTGGGTGGCAGAGTGGTCATGCAGCGGCCTGCAAAGCCGTGGACGGCGGTTCGATTCCGCCCTCAGCCTCCATATTTTAAATATGTAAAAGTCCCCCCAAAGCCCGGGTGGCGAAATTGGTAGACGCAAGGGACTTAAAATCCCTCGGTAGAAATACCGTGCCGGTTCGATTCCGGCCCCGGGCACCATATTGAACCAGCGAGTAACGAATTACTCGGCTTTATTAAAACGTCCGGTGCTATTAGACCAGTACACTGAATAACAGAGCTAAAGGGTGGATTTCTGGAGAACACAATTCTTATTTGCTTAGATTCCCACAGC
>JAUVCH010000095.1 GCA_030595795.1 Gammaproteobacteria bacterium | reverse complement strand
AGTCATGCGGCGACCCGTTTGGGTTTGTTAATGGAAGATGATTATTAGCTTTGCTGCGACTCGGCGAGTAAATAACTCATTAAGCTGCGTAGTTTTGCCACCGCTACCGGTTTATGCAATAGTTTGAATCCACTGTCTTTAGCGTCGCGTAGACGTTGCGGGTCGGTATCTCCGGTGAGAATAATCGCAGGAATCGGTTTGTCGTATAAATCTTGGACGTAGTGCACCACATCGATACCGGACTTGCCTTCCTGCAAGCGGTAATCCGAGAGAATGATATCGATCTCGCCCTGCGATTCTAGCAAGCCTGCGATTGTAGCATCCGATTCCGCGTCTAAAACTCGGCAGCCCCATTGCTCCAGCACCTGGCGCATACCCGTGCGTATAGCGGCATCGTCGTCAATCACCAGGACGCGAGTCCCATGCAGATCATCCGTGAATGGCTGTAAATGGCTGTCTGTCGATCCAGCGTTTGAAACATAAGGCACAGAGACAGAAAACATCGTGCCCCGGCCCGGTGTCGAATCCAGACTGACATCGCAATCGAGTAATTCGGATAGCCGCTTAACGATAGCCAGGCCAAGCCCGACTCCCTTACTACGATCACGCTCTGGATTTTCTACCTGGTAAAATTCTTCGAATATTTCGGCTTGTTGATCTGCTGCAATGCCAATCCCGGTGTCGTGAATTTCGATGCTTACTCGGTCTCCTCGCCGCCGACAACCGAGCAGCACGCGACCACTGACGGTGTAACGTATGGCATTCGACACCAGGTTTCGCAAGATACGCTCGAGCATTCCGGCGTCGGATTTTACTAAATAACGACAGTCAACCACCCGCAGGCGCAGCGATTTAGCATCAGCCAGGTCGTTAAAATCGGTATGAATTCGACGCATCAGCGGTTGAATAGCGACATCGGTGATTGTGGGTTGGTAAACACCCGCATCGAGTTTCGAAATATCCAGCAGGCCGTTGAGTAAATCACTCATTGCGTCGGTAGAAATACGAATATTATCGACGATGCTTTTTACTTCCGGGTAATGGATACGAGATTCGAGCGCATCGACAAACAGGCCCAACGCATGTAAGGGCTGTCGCAGATCGTGGCTAGCGGCAGCGAGAAACTTTGACTTCGCCTGATTGGCCTGCTCGGCGTCGGCTCGGGCCAGTTCAGCCTGATGGTTTTGTTCGACCAGATTATCGACCAGTTCGAGGTTACCGAAACGGAGGCTAATCGACTCTCGTACTGCACGCTTCATGTTCAGTGCGCTAATTAATATAACGCTGAGATAGAGGATGAACATAATCCCGAGGGTTAAATGAAGTTTGCCTCCATGTAAAAAAAAGTTAATGCTAAATGGGGTCAAAGCAAATACCGCAAAAGCCACATAGGATCTAAGATAAGGCGCAAAAACCGCCAGGCCTGCTGCGGTGACACCTAGCACCATGATAGACAAAAAAACGGTAACCGAGTAATCCCGCATGATCTCTGGCAAAAATGCACTGACGCCCCAGCCCAGGCCGGTTAGTAGACCCGCGATAGGAAAAAGATGAAGCCATATTTTAGCGCTTTCGTCACTTTGTTTGCCGTTGCGGTAGATAGCAACCATGACGAACCAGATGACAGTCAGGGTCAACATCAAAGCCGACCAGGCGATTAATAAATGCGCAGGTACGACTCCCCAGAGAAAGGCCAGGGTAATAACTACTGCAAGCGCGTGCCCTGCAAGAATTAAATAAACAGGTTGGTAGAATAGAATCTTAACCAGTTCGGCGAGGAGCAGCTGGGTGTGTTTGTCGGGAATTAAATTATTTGCGCTTTTGGTCATAGGTTTATCCCTTGCCATGGTCAGTTTCCAGTTTTTGGCCGTTCAATACAAGCGGGAGATTACTCTAGTAGCTCTTTAACTTTCTGGCGAAGGACATTGGGCCTGACTTGATCGGATAGCAGGGTAAGGCCTGGATCATTTTCCTGGTTTTGACTAAAATGATGATTCGTAAAAATCAAAATGGCCGGGATGTTATTGTTGTATTGGACACGTAGGTTTTTTATCAGGTCGATGCCTGATTCACCATTGTCGAATTGCGAAGGGAAAATGAGTAAATCGGGCCAAGCCGTGTTGATCTGCTCTAAATTTTTCTGGTTGGTGGCAGCTAAGACGTTAAGCGACATATCTTCTAACAGTAGTGTTAAACCCTTGAGAATTTGTGGGTCATTGTTGATGACGATGACGATTTTTGGTTGGGTGTCCATGGGGCAATGATTGTCGGTTACCTGTTAGGTTTGTTCTAAAGGGAGCATTTACTACGCTCCCTTTAGAGGTTGCTTTAGATAGGTTGAAGTCGGTAATTGGAGAGATCATACCTATAGGAAATCATTCGACCACTATTAATCATCACAAATAGCATCTGGTAATAGAGCGCATATCTTATCTCTTACTACATTTGGGATATTTTCTACACTCGTCTTAATATCGCTTATTTTCTCGAACGCATTAATCACCAACTGATGATCAGGCAGGTCATTTACAAAGCTACATAGCCCGACAATTTTTTCTCCGATCGAAGTGAATTCAAATCTTGAACATACATTGAACTCTGCGAGATTAACTTCTGGTATCATGCTACGAGCATCATTAATTATATTAGCCATACGATCACCAACAGGTATCAGGCTTACCAGATTTGCCACTTCCGGGCTACTAAAAACCGCTAGTGGATCCTCGCTGCTAAAATCATTTAAAGAAGAAGCAAATGTATCTTTGGCTGCCAGCGCCGCAGTAACAGTCTGGTTGTTATAGGTATTCTCCATTGCATCCAGTAATGCTGATTGTACGTCCTCAGCACCCATTTCTAGATTGCTAAGTAAAGCGATGACACGATCGCGGTCGATATTTTTACCAATCGGAATCTTAATACCGTCTATACAACTGTCCATGCCTAATCCTATCGAGCCTTCCGCTCCAACGGCCACTTCGCTAGGTAGAATTATTGGAAGTAACCCCGGTGGTGTTAATAACCCGGGCATCTCGGCTGTAAAACCCACATTAACATCAATGACTTCCCCCCATCCTGCACCGACCTCGAATCCAGTGGCGCTTGAGAGTGCATAACTACCCCCTATGCCGACTTCGCCGCCAACGCTGCCACAAATACTAACAACCAAATCAAAAGGTGAATTACCCTCACCGCACTGGTCATTCAGATATCTATCGAGTGTACAGTCAATCGTCTCTTCCTGTAGTTCAGTCAATTGCGCCTGCTGGTATTGCAGTTGCTCTTCAATCTGCCCCAACTGGTTAGTCATCTGTTCTAGTTGCAGCAATACCTGCTCGAAGCCATGGGCACGGCTATTGTCGTTTCTGTTGGATCTATCCGTTGCTCCCACACTGGCCATGCTGGTTAGCATGAAGCCGAGCATAACATTGCGGCATATGATTAAAGTTGAATTGGTATTCATGACTATTCCCATAGTTGTTAGGTAACTTGACTATAGAGATTGACAGGTGGTAAAGGTATGACCCAAACCGACTAGTCGAAGACTAGTACTAGTCCATTTAGACTAGTCTTTTCCAGGAAGGTCTTTGGCGGGCGTTAGTTCAGAGTCCAGTTCTGTAACACCCCAACATCAATCAGATAACCCTGAAACTCGACCACCACGCCGGTTTGGGTAATCTCGTGCAGGTATACATCACCGACAATGCGTTGGCCCTTTCTCACGGGTCGATTGTTATCCACGTACACGAAGCTTGCTGCAGGGTTGCTGGAATAAAGATGACCTGAAAAAACAATGGTCGGCAAGTCCTTGCGTACATTGCTCGGTAGTTCGCTGAGCCTGGATATATCCCCTGATAATAGTTCGGGTTTTTCTACGACTGGGTCTGAGGTGGATTCTGGAATCGTAACTATTATCTCTGGCTCTGCAATTGCCTGTTCGACTTGAATAACTGGTTCGGGAGCGATGAGTTGTTCTATTGGAGTCTCAATTCGTTCTACTTTATCCAACACGAGGACGTTTTGATGATCGGGTTGGCTCGACTGCATCCAGATCGCAAATAGGATGGCATTTAGTATTAAGACAGTAGCGATAAAATAGGGCAGGAAGGGTCTCTTACGGGGGGTATCGCCAAGTGGTAACGCCAGTATCTGCGCCTGCGGCACATCCTGTTGTTGGCGCTCCTGCTCAGACTTTGCGATTGCATCGAGAATGAATGACATATTAGCCTTCTCCTCGTTTACTCAGTCGCGGGATCGAATCGTCGGTTGAAGAATTCAGCTGAATGAGTGTCTGACGACCCGCGATGCCATCGGCTACCAGGCCGCTATCTCGCTGGAATTTTCGTACCGCGTCGATAACCTTATCGTTATATGTGGTATGTATCTTGATTGTGCTCACGCCTGCTGCGAACAGGCTCCTGGTCAACCAGGTTATGCCTTCACCGCTGCTGCCCGGATTGATCACTGAGTGGCCATTTGGTGGTGTGCGCCAAAGCAGTTGATATTGGCCTTGCCAGCGTGCTTCCAACTCCTGGACCGATACGATTTCTGTGCCGTGCGCGAAAGCGAGCGTTGCCAAATCATTATCCAACGCGAGTAGCGTCGCTCGATACTTGCGACCATCGGCGTCTAGCAAGGTCAATATTACCGGGCGGTCAAAACTGGCCAGGCTACCGAGATTTCCTACCCCCGAATAGCAACGTAACCCCTGACTAGCTGCCTGCTTGCAGGGGTCAGTATTGCCCGACGCCAGCGCGATATTCCATTGTTTAAATTGTGCGAGCTGTGCGATTGCGAGAGTATTGCCTTTGGCGCTTGCCTGCTCTGGCCATGCTATTATTTCATTCTCCAGAGTGTCAGCGGGCACCTCGACAACTGCTTCGGGGACGGGTTCTACTTCGACCGATTCCTGCTGCAACATCGTCGTTATCTCCATGCTCTGCTCTGGGTCGTAGAGCAACGCTGCTGTAGTTGCCACGGAAATCAGAAGTAGCGACGCCATTATCGCTCCCGGTGATAGCCATCTTCGTGTAGCCGATCTCCCCAACACTTCTCTGGCGGCCTTATTCAGTGTCGAGCCATTCACCTTAGGCTGTGATTTCACATAAGCGCCCAGCATGGCACGGTCGCAAATAACGTTGATTAAACGCGGGATGCCATCGGTCTTATCGTATAGCCTGGAGAGAACGCGGGGTGGGAATATCATCTTTTGTTGGCCTGCTACCGCGAGTCGGTGCGATACATAGGTGGCAATCTCCGAACGCAGTAGTGGCAGCAAGTGATACCTCGCAGTGATGCGTTGCTGTACCTGTTTCAACTCTGGCTGCGCGAGCAAGGTTTCCAGCTCCGGTTGTCCGAGTAGAATAATACGCATCAGTTTGCGTTCGTTGGTTTCCAGGTTGGTAAGCAGGCGTAGCTGTTCGAGTACATCGAGGCTGAGGTTTTGTGCTTCGTCGATTATCACGACGGTTTTACGGCCATCCGCGTGGCGCAGGAGCAGATGTTGATTAATCGCATCAACCAGGGTTTTGACACTACAGTCCTGCTTCGAATAACTGATATGAAGCTCGTCGCAGATACTACTCAACATCTCGATTACCGAGACTTTAGGGTTGAGGATGTATGCGACTTCGGTATCTTCCGGTAACTGTTCAAGCAAACAGCGGCAGACCGTGGTTTTTCCGGTGCCGACTTCGCCGCTAAGCAGGACGAAACCGCTATCGCTACGAATGCCATATAACAGGTGCGCGAGTGCCTCCCGGTGACGGGTGCTCATATAGAGAAAGCGCGGATTGGCTGCGATTGAAAAAGGCTCTTCCGTTAGCCCGAAATAATTATTATACATGGCGGTTGATACCTGATGTTACAGGGATTATAACTGGCTGAGGAGGAGGGACAAAGGTTCTTTTGGTGGGCTTGACAAAGATCAGGCGGGTAAAAGAAGAGTTAGCCTACAATCTGCCCTGAGTTTATACTTTAACAACGCTGACAGCATGGTAATTCAGTTCCAATGGGAGTCTATTCAAAATGAAATCCAGGGCAAAATCCGCGCATGTATTTCCTTCGCTGCTGGCGAAGCCCCTCTCCTTTGTTCCCAGTCAGTTACATGCATCGGTTGTGTCGAAAGTCTTAAATCGAGTATTAGCCGAACAGATTGCTGATGGTGAGCTTGATTTTATGACCGGTCGAAACCTGCGGGTAGAAGTAATCGACGCCAACATTCAATTTACCCTGTCTTTTGATGGTCGATGCATGCTTCGAGGGGCTACTGGAAGTTCTCCCGATCTGATTTTTCGTGGTAATGTTTATGACTTTCTACTGTTGGCCGCGCGTAAGGAAGACAGCGATACTCTGTTTTTCCAGCGTCGCCTGAAAATAGAAGGGGATACCGATATGGGCCTGGCGATCAAAAATTTCCTCGATTCTATTGAAATAGAATCATTGCCCTATCATAGACAGATGGACGGTTTATTAAATAGGGGCGTGAGCCTGTACGAACGGCTAACCTGATTCAGTTCTACAGCATACCGGCGTCGCCTTTCCAGTAGCCGTTGCAGGCCATTGTTGGCATCCAGCCCTCCAGTACGGTATTGAATCTCTCTGGCGACTGAGGCTGATCTAATACCGCTTTGAAGCGCTCGATAATATCCAGGGTATTGTGCGACTGGGGGCTAATACGCAATACATCGACATCCAGTTCGATAAAGCGATTGAATTCTCCCAGCAAATTCACTGTCCGAGCCGATTGTGTCTGAATGCCGTTAATGCAGAGGAAAGCTTCGTCTTCTCGGGTTGATAGCAATAAGCCGTCCGGATGATCGAGACAGCGAAACTGGCAGTCATCCTTTTGCAGGTTTTCTGCGCGCGCGGTAAAACAACGAGCCGAATAGGCCAGTGGCATTCGTCCCCAGGCAAATAATTCGGTTTCTACGTTATCCGGTTTATGCTGCTGGAATTCAGCCAGTTCGGTTGCTGACAATTCGACCGGCATGGTCCAGCGCCTTAGTCCTTTTTCGCTCAGCTTTTGCAAACTACGGCTGTTGTAAATATTGACCGATGGGCCCGTTACAAAGGGCTTACCGAATTCGCTCAGAATTTGCACGGCCGCGATATCATTAGCCTCGATCAGAAATGGGCTTTCGCGACAAAGTCTTCTCAGCGCGCTGAGTTCGGACGCCGCCTCCAGCAACGTCAGGGTAGAGAGGATGACGGTCTTGCCCTGGTTCTGTAAATCTTCCCCGATACGGAACCAGTCTTTGCTGCGCATGATTCGCCGTTTGGAGCAGACAGTTTCGCCAAGGTAAACGATATCGATGCCTGTATTAGCAATGCTTTGATAGAAATCTTCGGTTTGTTCCTTCGGCCAGTAATAGAGGAGCGGCCCCAGGGATAATTTCGGTGTGTGTGTCACATTATTGCCATGGTCGAGCATAAGCCCCCAGTGTAGTTTGTGCTCCCTCGGAAACTTTCTGTAGTGCGGCCTCCCACTCGGGATTCGGGGTGAAGCTCTGCGGATTCTGCTTAGCGGCATCAATGGCTGCCCGCATAACCTGGGTGACCTGTTTGACGTAAGCGGGACTGCGCTGTCGGCCTTCGACTTTCAGGGCGCTGACACCGATGTGCATTAAATCGGGAATTATTGATAGTGTGTTCAGGCTGGTTGGTTCTTCGATGGCATAGCCGATCTTGTCCTGTATCTGGAAACGCCCTTTGCACAGGGTGGGGTAACCGGCATTCTCACCTTCACCATAACGATCGATTAATACGCCGTTGAGCCGAGATTCCAGCCCTTCGGAAGTTTCTGTCCAGCGAACCGCGCTACCCGGCGAGCAGGCACCAAATGTATTAGGTGATTGCCCGGTAGCATAAGATGACAACAGACAGCGACCTTCGACCATCACACACAGGCTGCCGAAGCCGAATACTTCGATATCGACCGGACTTTCTTTGATAACCTGTTCAACCTGTCTTACCGATAAGACCCTCGGTAACACCGCACGCTGGATGCCGAAATTTTCATGGTAGAAACGCAGCGATGCCGAGTTGGTTGCAGAGGCCTGCACCGACAGGTGAAGGCGTAAATCAGGCCAGCGTTCCGAGGCATAATCGAGCAGCCCGATGTCGGCGAGTATTAGCGCATCGACACCCAGTTGAGCCGCTTTATCGACGGCCCTTTGCCAGCGCTCAAAAGCAGCGACCTGAGGATAGGTATTAATCGCAACGAAGACCTTGGTGCCACGTTGATGAGCGTAGGTAATGCCTTCGCGGGCGCGCTTGTCATTAAAGTTCAGGCCTGCAAAGTGTCGTGCATTGGTGTCGTCCTGGAAGCCGATATAAACGGCATCGGCACCGTTATCGACGGCAGCCTTTAATGAAGGCAAGTTACCCGCGGGGCAAATTAATTCCATATCGATATCCAGAGTTAGGTAGGGACTGGGCGAAGCGAAGCCGTAATCATCGAACAGTCTAAGCTCCGGCTCCTTGACCTTGGTCAATATCGGTTCATGTCAGTTAATGAAGCAATTATTATTAATGTTCTGTTGGATAGTCTGGAAATAACAAAGATAATCGAAAGAATGATACCAACACATAAATTCCACCACACCCCATTCTATTGCGAAGAGAATATCTGGCATCTGGTGCAAGAAGCCTGCTTTCAAGGGCAGGAGGCTCAGATCGCGATAATTTCGGGCGAGGGCGATTACCGTCGACTCTGGCACCAAAGTCAGGCGCAAAATGCTGAATCTCCAGTTTATTGGGATTACCACGTCATACTGCTGGTTCGTGATAAGCGTAAGTGGGTATGGGATCTCGATACTACGCTGGGTTTGCCGATTCTCGCGGACCGATATTTCTCCGAGACATTTCTCGGGCCCGGTGTCGATGTGGAGAACTGCGATGTCACGCTCAGGCTGATCGAAGCGGATTATTATGTACAGAACTTTTCGTCTGATCGCTCGCATATGCGAGACGCAAATGGAGAATGGCTAGCGCCGCCACCCGGCTGGCCAGCGATTATGAATGCATCGAAGTCAAACCTGATCGACTGGCTGGATATTAGTCGTGACGATCCTGGTCGACTATTCAGTTTGAGCGACTGTATAAATAATGGCTAATTTGGCTTTAATTAACCCTGATGAGCAATTTGACGATGTCTTGCTATAATATTTTCATTTTAGGCGATTAACATGGCCGTGCTAATTCAACAAACTAATACCGGTGCCGGTATTAAGTTCCCGATAGAGAAGCAACAGATCGTATTTGGTCGTGAGGAAAATTGCGAAGTGTCACTGGATGATGACCTGGTGAGCGCACGTCATGCGGTGCTAGAAGTGATGTTAAACCCGGCTGGTGATCAAATCGAATACGTTCTTGAGGATAAAGCTAGCACTAATCACACTTATGTGAACGATGAGATTATCAGTCTTCACCGTTTAAAGGATGGTGACGTGATTCGGATCGGTAAAAACCACTTCCGCTTCGAAGACGAGACCAAGGGTGATCTGGCAGCCACGGCGAAGCTCCACAGGACCTGGATTCCCGGCGTGTTTTACACTAAGGCTGGGAAAAAGAAGAAGTAATTCCGCTAGCTGTCTATTTACCGAAGGATTGATAGCGTATCGATTCAATTGCAGGTATGATGCGCGCCGCGATTCGGCGATGTAGGTAACCTGGCTCGTTAGTAAATCCCCTGTTTTCCCGACCGGACTCTACAGAAACACCCTCTGTTTTCCGGGCGATATGCTATACCTGTTACCCATTGTTTTACTTCAACCGAGATACCTTTTGAACTATTTTTCAATACCCGTATTGCGAACCGAATGGTTTGGCAATATCCGCGCCGACGTACTGGCAGGGCTGGTCGTAGCGCTGGCACTCATTCCCGAGGCGATTGCTTTCTCTATTATCGCTGGGGTCGACCCGAAAGTCGGTCTTTATGCATCCTTCTCAATCGCAGTAATCGTCGCCATAACCGGAGGGCGTCCCGGCATGATTTCGGCGGCCACTGCGGCCACTGCGGTGCTAATGGTCACCCTGGTGAAACAGCACGGCCTGGAATACCTGTTAGCCGCCACAATAGTTGCCGGACTGATTCAAATCGTGGCCGGTTTTTTGCGACTGGGTTATCTCATGCGCTTCGTCTCGCGTTCGGTGATGACCGGCTTCGTCAACGCGCTCGCGGTGTTGATATTCATCGCCCAGTTACCCGAATTAATTGGCGTGCCCTATATGACCTACTTCATGGTGGCGGGGGGACTCGGAATCATCTACCTGTTCCCGTATATCACTAAATCGATTCCGTCGCCGTTGATCTGTATCCTCGTGCTGACCTCGATGTCGATTTTTCTGCAAATGGATGTCCGTACGGTCGGAGACATGGGTGATTTGCCGTCGACATTGCCGGTGTTCCTGTTGCCTGATATCCCGTTCACATTAGAAACGCTGTGGATTATCCTGCCTTATTCGGCTGCGGTCGCAGCCGTTGGTTTGCTTGAGTCACTGATGACGGCTTCGATCGTCGATGAGCTAACCGATACCAGTAGCGACAAAAACCGAGAATGTATCGGACAGGGTATTGCTAATACGGTGACTGGTTTCATGGGTGGTATGGCAGGGTGTGCGATGATCGGGCAATCGATGATTAATGTGAAATCGGGTGGGCGAGGTCGCCTGTCCACACTGGTCGCTGGCGTGTTCCTGTTGATCATGATTGTTTTCGTCGGGGACTGGGTGAAGCAAATACCGATGGCCGCACTGGTTGCGATTATGATCATGGTATCGATTGGAACCTTTAGCTGGTCATCGATTAAAAACCTGAAAGACCATCCGGCGAGCTCATCGGTCGTCATGGTAGCCACGGTCGTAGCTGTGCTCGCTACTCATAATCTCGCGATTGGGGTGATGGTCGGCGTGCTCTTCTCGGGGATATTCTTTGCCTGGAAAATTGCACAGATATTCCGAGTTACTTCGACTGTGAGTGACGATGGTAAGTCGCGCACTTATCTGGTCGAGGGGCAGCTATTTTTTGCGTCGGTGGACGATTTTAATCGCTCATTTGATTTCAAAGAGGTGCTGGAAGAGGTCATAATAGACGTCAGTCGGGCGCATATCTGGGATATTTCCAGCGTCACCGCAATCGACTTAATGGTGTTAAAATTTCGCCGCGAAGGTGCCAGAGTCGAAATCATCGGTCTTAATGAGGCAAGCGAAACCATTGTTGATCAATTGGCTATCCACGATAAACCCGGTGCGCTTGAGCGCCTGTTAGGACACTAGGGCACTAGTATACATAGGAAACGAAATGACAAATCTAATGGCACTAATCGACGGCTCCAGTTATTCGCAAAGTGTTTGCGATCATGCGGCCTGGTTTGCTAAACGGTCAGTCGGAGCAGTTGAGGTAATCCATGTTCTGGGTCGCAGTGAAGTATCAGGTCAGCCAGGGAATCTCAGCGGTAGTATCGGCCTCGGCGCCAGGACGGCATTACTCGAAGAACTGGTCGAGCTTGATGCGCAAAGAGCCCAGCTTTCGCAGAAACGGGGCAGGGCGATACTTGAAGATGCCGCAGCGATCTTCACGGCATCCGGGGTGGATAGTGTCACAACCAAATTACGCCACGGAGAAATTGTCGAAGCGGTCGAAGATCTGGAAGCCGATGCCGATATCATCGTAATCGGAAAACGCGGCGCCGCTGCTGATTTCAACAAGCTGCATTTAGGCTCGAATCTTGAGCGCGTAGTGCGCACCAGCCACCGACCGGTACTGGTGGCATCCAGAGCGTTTCAACCGATTCAGCGCTTTCTTATAGCGTTTGACGGTGGGGCCAGTGTGCTCAAGGCCATCGAAGAAATTGTAAACAATGAAGCGTTTAAGGGACTCGAATGCGAACTGCTATTCGTGGGTGCCGAAACTTCAGATTCAGCGGCTCAAATGGAAGCCTCTGCCGAACGTTTACGCGGTGCAGGTTATAGCGTTAAAACTAAAACCGAAACAGGTCAGGCCGAAACCGTGATAGCCCGAGAAGTCGAAACCGATCACTACGACCTGCTGGTAATGGGCGCGTTTGGTCATTCCAGAATCAGGAATTTAATTATCGGCTCGACCACCACAGAGATGATGCGAAGTTGTAAGATACCTGTTTTGTTGTTTCGGTGAGGTCTTATTGGATTAGGTTCTGAGCCGTTATAATTCTTCTCGGAATTGTCATGTTTTTAGGATTACCGGTATCTACGCTATCTGTTCAATAATCTCCAACATCTGCTCGGGTTCAAAAGGCTTGTTCAGGCAGCCACATGATAAATAATTTTTCATCGGATGGTTAAATTGGCTGGTGTCGACCAACATAGTAAAATTTGCATTTGGGTGGGCCAGGTGAATCCTGTACATCGTCTGGATGTTATCCATTATCTTAAGTGGCGTATGGATAATAATGTGCCCACTATTAACCTCATATTCATCGTTGTTCGAGTTTGAGTCCAGCAGAATGAAATTATTTTCGTCATCCTCCGGTAATGCATTTACGAGATCCTGGCTATTCTCGGACATGATTATATTTACAAAGGAAGATTTTAGATCTCGCTATAATGTTATCTCCGGTGGTGCGTGCTTGATGGTAATTTTTTTGTTACCAATAAAGTGTTCGATTAATTATTCAGGACGATAGGCTGACATCATAACGACCTCCCCTTTTTGTTAATATCGCGATAGGCAGCGAATATATCTAATCCACTATGGTCGGGGAGTTTTCCATCAATAAAAAGTATGTCGTATTCCTTTTGCTCGATCAGATTGATTGCAGAGTCATAGTCATAGCAACTATCTACGCTATAGTCATCCGCCTCTAAAATTAGTAGCGTAGCGTCGATTAGATCTTCATTGTCATCGACCATTAATATCCGTGTAGTCATGGCCTTATTTCACTACTCTGCTGTCGGGTAGCCATAAAATCACACGGGTTCCAGTGCCAGATTCGGAGCTGATATCAATGCCACCTTGATGTTGTTGCATAATTTGTTTGACGGTGGGAAGGCCCAGGCCGACTCCAAAGCTTTTGGTGCTGAATAAGGGTTCGAAGATTTTCTCCTGTGTTTCTTCATCGATACCAGAACCAGTATCCTCTACTACTACTTCAATCCTGTTGTTTTTCTTCTGTGAGGTTACGCTTAAACGCTGGTCGGATGTAGAGTTTTTATTCTTGTCAGCTATGGCATGGCAGGCGTTCTCCACGACATTAATGATGCAACGACGCATACGATGGGGATCCATATTTATTTCAATGCCTTCGAGACCATAATGACTGTTCAATTGTATATGGTCAGGAATATGTTGATCTTCCAGGACTTCGCTTAGCCAATTGTCGATAGAAGTCGGATTATCGGATATATCGGTAATACGTGTAAAGTCCAGCAGTTCGTCGATTATCTGATCACAGCGTCCAATGTTACGTTCAACTCGGCGTATAGCATTGTTTAATTTATCGTCGTCGGTGCCAATATACTTTTTGATAATATACATGGAAGGGCGCATAGCTCCCAAAGGGTTGCGTAGTTCATGACTTACCGTCGCTGTTAGTTGACCTAGAGTGGCGAGTCGTTCGCTACGTACTAGTTCATTCTGTGCCTGTTTGAGTTCTGATGTGCGCTCATCAACCAGTAGTTCCAGGCGCTGTCGATATTTTTCCAGTTCCTTTTCAGAAGCATCTTTTTCGGTGATATCTATACCCAATGATACTATAAACTCGATTTTACCCGCTTCATCTCGTAATGGCCGATTAGACCAGTCAATAAGCAGCTCATCGCCTTGCCTGGTTATCCATAAATTAGAGTATTCCGAGGGAATATTTTCTAGATTGCTAAACATCTCGCTGGCGATGTCTTTCATCTCCGGTTTCAGCAGATGTTTCCACACCTTAGAACCGACAATCTCTTCCTCGCTGAAGCTGGTAATATCCTGGCAAGTACGGTTGAACCTGACCACGCTTCCTTGACTGTCTAACACGATGACCAGGGCACCTGCTGAATCGAGGATCGCACTGACAAAGTTACGCTCTTCATCGAGTTCCTTTTCATACTTCATTTTTTCGGTAATATCGTGCACTGTACCGATCATGCGTATTGGCTCACCCGCGTCATTTCGATACACTTTACCCCGCTCATTGACGATACGAATCTCGCCTTCAGGTCGAACCACCCGGTGCTCTATGTCATAAACTATATTGGCATCGGCAACGGCAGCGCCGACAGCCTCTCCGACCCTGTCACGATCACCTGGATGTATTGTTTCTACAAAAGCCTCGTAAGTAGCGCCGAAAGACTGGGGTTTTTGTCCGAAAATTCGATAAATTTCGTCGGTCCAGTGCAAATCTCCGCTCAGGATATTCCAGTCCCAACTTCCGATGTGGGCAATTTCTTCCGCTTTGGCGTAGGTCTCTTCACTACGCAATAGCGATGCTTCCGTTTCCTTCTGGACGCTGATGTCTATAAACGAGCCCATCATACAGAGAGGCTGTCCATTTTCATCATTCGATATACTCAACGATAAGTGAGCTGTAAAATTGGTATTATCTTTGCGTAAAGCCGCCATCTCGGCAGTAGATTTTTTCTGGTCTGTAACTACCTCGTTTAATTTTACCGATTGCTCGGCATCCTGCCATAATGAGGCTATATAAATCCCCACCATTTCTTCACCGGAATCATAAGCCCACATATTCACCATGGCGTCATTCACGTAGAAAATTTTGCCATTCATATCTGCCATCAGAATGCCATGTACCGCGTTCGAGATTGCGGCATCCCTGATAATCAAATCATTCTGAATCTTTTTCCTCTCCGATACGTCGACGAAGGTAATAACTGAGCCGCTAGGCTGTTCATTTTCGAGTAGTAACGAGGTCCAGTATTCGACTTCTAAATAGTTACCGTCGGCTCGCCAAAATACTTCCTGATCGCTGTGGACTTTTTTCAATGATGTTAAGGATTGGTAAATGGGGCTGTCTTCGAGGGGATATTTCTCCCTGTTTCTACGACTGTGATGGATCAATTGGTGCATACTTTTCCCGATGACTTCTGCTTCCGACTGATAACCCAGCAGATTCAGAAAAGCATGGTTTGCGAAAGTAATATCGCCATTCATATCGATGCCAAATATTCCCTCTTCGGTCGAGTTGATCAGGTTCAAAGTGAACTGATGTTGATTCTTGATATTATCCGTAGCGATTGCTAGTTCACTGGCAAGGTGTTTTATAGTGTTACCAAAAAGTCCAAATTCGTCTTGAGCATGAAGACTCTCATAGGTGTCTTTATCGTGTAAAACCGATCCTGCCAGTTTTTTGAGCATATTGAATCGACTGATGACAAAACGATATACCAGCAGAATCACGAGCAGAGACAGGACGAACTG
>JAUVCH010000063.1 GCA_030595795.1 Gammaproteobacteria bacterium | reverse complement strand
GGATACCTATGGACTCTGGTTACACCCTGATTCAAGCATCGAGCAAGCTACACCCTCAGATATAGCTTTTATAGTCGCCGGTTTCAAACCAAATGATATTGAAGTGCCCCGAATACGAAGCTGGATAAAGAAACAGGCTAAAAAGGACCGTATGATTGGCGGAATTTCTAACGGCGCATTTCAACTGGCCAAAGCTGGCCTGCTCGATGGCTATTCTGCGACGACTCACTGGGAAGACTTCGAAAGCTTTTTCATGCTTTATCCACAGGTTCAGTCCCGCTATCAGCGATTTGTGATCGACCGCAATCGAATCACCTGTTCCGGCGGAACTGCGACCCTGGATTTATTTATCGAGATCGTACGTCAGGATTTGGGTATCGACATAATGTTTCAGGTATCTCGACAGATGCTAATGAAAGACTATGCACCTTCACAGGGAAAATCACAGCTTATCTTCGATGCTAGCCATCAATATTCACCGCGTGTACAACGCGCGCTTAGCCTTCTTGATTCCGGCATCGAGCATGAATTCAATGTCAGCAGCCTGGCACAGCAAGTTGGAATTAGTCGACGCGAGTTACTACGCCTGTTTCAAGTCGAAATTGGTAAAGCACCTTCTAAAATTCTGATTCAACGAAGGCTCGAAAGGGCGCAATCCCTGGTGTTAAATTCCCATCTTCCAATGGCAGTCATTTCTAGTGCGGTGGGCTTTAGTTCGCAGTCGCATCTGACCACTAGTTATCGTAAGTATTATGGTATTACTCCGTCTGCTCATCGTAGGACGCAGCGTGTAGGGGCCGCTATGACTGATGATGCCGCCTTTTGATTCTATTCCTCTGCTTTGTGAAGACCGACCGTTCGACCTGTGGCAGGAATGGTATGGAAAGCAGTCGAGGCCACTCTCAAATCCCCGTCGAATTGTTGCCGATTCAAATGTGCGTACCCAGGCCGCCATCGATGGGCAGGGCTGGACCATGGCCGATGCGCTGATGCGACCCGAACTTGAAAGCGGGTCCCTGGTGGCTCCATTTGGTCACAGGCTGGAGGGATACGGTTACGCATTGATAACCGCACCAGGTCGGTATATAAATAAAAAGGTTGGGGATTTAACCGGCTGGTTGATGAATCAGAGGGACTACTAAAAACGCCCCAACTTCGTCACTGATGATCTCGCCAATGAGTTTCATATCTTCGACCTCGAAAGTCAGAGGAATGCGTAAATCAAAAGTCGTGGCGAGTATAGAGAGCGTTTGCGGCAGATGCTGCTGATTGTTGAGATAACGCCAGCTATCGTAGCGGCTGGTAAAGCCATGCGGCTGTTTACCACCAAACCATTTGAGTTCGACACCGCGACTGGAGCAGTTCTGGATGAAACTATCTATCTGATAGGGCTTAAGGTCTTCTACCCGGAATTGAAGCGAACTACCGACATAGGTTTCCTGTTCGGGCCTTATCGATAATTGAATTGCCGGGTTTCCGGACAATTTATTTTCCAGTGCTTGATAGCGTTCATTCCAGCGTCGGCAATTTTCGTCGAGTTGTGGTAACTGCGCACGTAATATGGCGGCTCGTAAATTATCCATACGCCCACTGTAGTTTGGGGTATCCAGTTTTATGTCGGTGAACACCGAAACGTCGGGAGCCGCGTCGTGACGTTCAAACAGCATATAAGAGCCCGAATGCATCACTGCGCGAGCCATAATGTCGGCATCATCGGTGGTCAGGAAGCCGCCTTCGCCGGAGTTTAAGTGTTTGTAAGTTTGGGTGCTGAAACAGGCGATTTTTCCAAAAGTACCCGACTTCTTACCTTTCCAGAAAGCGCCCATGGTGTGCGCGCAGTCTTCTATCAAGATAACATTGTATTTCTCGCAGAGTTCGGCAATAGCATCCATGTCGGCGATATGTCCGCGCATGTGTGAGATCATGAAATATCGCGCGCCCGATTCCTGCATCATTTGTTCGAGATGCTGCAAATCGGCGCAATAGTTCTCGTCGATTTCAATCAGTACGGGCACGCCACCGGCATTGTTTATGGCACCCGGAACAGGTGCCAGGGTAAATGCGTTGGTGAGCACTGGGTCGCCCGCCTGTATGCCCGCAGCCTTCAGTGCGATGTGCAGGGCATAACCACCGGAACTACAGGCCAGGCAATATTGCTGGCCCATGTAAGCGGCGAATTCTGTTTCCAGCAGTGCTGCTTCGGCAGTCTCACCTTCGACGACGTTATAGCGGTGCAGTCGGCCCGATCGCATAACTTCGATAGCACGTTCGATACCGGCTTCGGGGATCGATTCCTGCTGGGTGAAGGGTTTTTTAAAAGTTAATTTAGTCATTGCGAAGGAACGGAGTGATTGCGGCAATCTCTCGATGCTGGTGCTTGAAACGATAAGATTGCCACAGCGCTACGCGCTTCGCAATGGCAGGTGTTTAGTAATGCTTTTAGACGTAACCGGGAAGATTGTACACATCCGGGTAACCAAATAATGAAATGCTACCGCCGGTATGGAGAAATACAACGTTTTCGTCCTTCTTGAAATGACCTTTACGAATCAGGTCAACTAAGCCGGAAAAGCCTTTACCCGAGTAAACTGGGTCGAGCAGTATGCCTTCGTATTGCGCCATCAACTTCACCGCTTCTACCATGGCGTCGGTAGGCAGGCCGTAACCGTCGCCGACGTAATCGCTATTGGCGACTACACGCTCGCGTTTAACAACATCCGGGTTCAGGCCCATGAATTCGGCAGTGCGTTGAGCCAGGCCGAATACCATTTCTTCCTGCTTTTGTTTGGGAGCACGAACGCCAACACCGTAAACTGGAATGCCGCTATTCATGCCTTCCATGCCGAGTACCAGTCCTGCCTGAGTGCCCGAGCTGCCGGTCGCATGCACCAGATGATCGATACGCAAAGAACGGTCATTCGCCTGGGTCATTAATTCGATTGCCGCGTTGACGTAACCCAGCGCACCGATTTCGTTAGAGCCGCCGCCGGGGATGATATAAGGTTTTTTACCGTCGTCGCGTAATTGTTGGGCGAGGTCTTCCATCGCCGCGTTCATATCCGTGTTGGCAGGACGCTTCGAAATGGTCGAGCCGTGTAATTGGTCGAGTAATACGTTACCGTTAAAAACATAGGCATCGTCTTCGTAACCGGTGCGGTCTTCGAGCAGGACATGGCATTCCATGCCGAGTTTAGCGGCTATCGCCGTGGTTTGGCGGGCATGGTTTGATTGCGTTGCGCCCTGCGTAATAATGGTATTTGCCTTCTTTTCGACTGCATCGGCCATGATGAATTCGAGTTTGCGGGTCTTGTTGCCACCGGATGAAAGGCCAGTGCAATCGTCGCGCTTAATCCACAGGTTTGGGCCACCGAGGTGTTCGCTCAGCCGAGTCATCGGTTCTAGTGGTGTTGGCAAATGGGCGAAATGTAATCGAGGAAAGCGAGAAAGGTGCATAATTGGTTCCAATATTAGTTTCGCGCATGATTACACAAAGGATGAACCTTAAATAATGCTAATTTCTTTAGATAAAGTTAAAAAAAGTTATAATTAAATCATGGATATTAAATGGCTAGAAGATTTGCTGGTATTGCTGGAAGAAAAATCTTTCACTCGTGCGGCTGCTCGGCGTCATGTCACACAGCCTGCTTTCTCGCGTCGTATTCGCTTACTAGAGGAATGGCTGGGGGTTGATCTGGTCGACAGGCGAACCAAGCCGATTAATGTATTGCCTGCCGGTGTTGCGCTCGAAGAAGGGGTCAGGGATCTGGTGAACCGTCTCTTTGCGTTGCGTAGTAACGCACAGGCTAATGTCAAAAATCAACAGCGTGTTACTTTTATTGTCCAGCATACCCTTGCGGTCTCACTGTTTCCGACGTTGATTCGGCAAATCAAGCAGGCGCTACCGGAAACCTCTTATCGGGTGAATCCCGAAAATAACGATGACTGTGAAGCCGCTTTTTTAAAGCAGGGGGATTTTTTACTGGCATACGAAACCCCATTTCGCAGCTTTGATTTTTCTCACCAGACTGTTCATCGACTTAATATCGGGACTGAAAAATTGTTACCTGTCGTCAGTCAGAATTTTATTAATCGGTTCCAGAATTATGAAGAACTGCTAAATAGTAGCCTGCCCTTGTTGTTGTATCAGCAGGGAGGGTTTCTCGCCGATGCGTTAACAAATACCTGTTTACCGACTGTGATGCGTGATCACCGAGTCGAAGTTATTTGCGAGTCGCCATTCTCGGCAAGTTTGAAAGAGATGGCGCTAGCCGAAATGGGAATTGCCTGGATTGCCAGCGGTATCATTGAAACCGAATTGAGTGCTGGCAAACTGGTTTCGTTGGAAAAAAGCCTGGGAGCCTGTGAACTGGAGCTTGTATTGTATTCGCGCATCAATGGTCTGTCCGACCATGCGAGGAAAATTTTCAATTATCTGGAAAAATCTTTTGAGCCATCCGATTAAGCCATGACTCCCGGATTCCTGCTAACCCGCCAGTGGCAGGATACTCCCCTGGGTGTTCGCCTCGATCTGTGGTTGAGCACTGAGCAGGGGCCTCTCGCCGTCAGCGTCCATCAGCAACAACCTATCTTTTTTATTCGTGAAGGTGACGCTTCTGAAGTTGAATCTGTGCTGCAGGATTTAGCTGGCGTTAACATTAAACAGTTAGAGCTAAAAACTTTTAACCAGGAAAAGATATTTGGTGTTTATTTTAAATCCCAGCAGCAATTATATCGCGCTCGCGAATTACTGGCCAATAATGCTTTAGCATGTTATGAATCTGATATTCGTCCTACAGAAAGGTTTCTAACCGAGCGCTTCATTACAGGGTCGATTGATGTCGATGCCAATTATCAAAAACAACGACTGGATAACCCAAAAATAAAACCAGGTGACTATGTCCCTAAATTCAATGTGATGTCTATCGATATCGAATCTGACTTCGAGACCAACCAAATATTTTCGATAGCTTTTGTATCTGCGAATCACAGTCGAACATTAATCATTGGTAAAGGTAATGACACAGAGTTAATCGAATTTTGCGCCGATGAATCGGTTTTGTTGAAGCGCTGGATTGACTGGGTAGAAATCGTTGACCCGGATATATTTATCGGCTGGAATGTCGTCAATTTTGATTTCAGGCTTATTCAGAAGAGAGCCCAGGCCTTGCGTATTCCATTGAAACTGGGTCGTGCTAAAGAGGTTCCGAGCTGGCGCCAATCTAAGACCGATGATAATCATCACTTTATATTTATACCGGGGCGAGTGGTAATCGATGGCATCGATACGCTAAAGAGTGCGACTTATAATTTCGCCAGCTTTGCGCTTGAAGCCGTGGGACAGGAGTTGCTGGGGAGAGGTAAGCTAATTCACGATGAGAATCGGCATGATTCTCTGTACAAGGCGAAGGAAATACGTCGCCAGTTCCATGAAGACAAATTATCACTGGCGGCATATAACCTGGAAGACTGTCAATTGGTCTGGGACATTTTTGAGAAAACGGACCTGATCAAATTTTCTATCGAGCGAGCGCAGCTAACCGGTCTGGAGATGGATCGCACGGGTGGCTCGGTTGCGGCATTCGATAATCTCTACTTACCGCGACTACATCGTAAGGGCTATATCGCTCCGAATATCGGCGATTACGAAGGTGAACTAAGTGCACCGGGTGGCTATGTGATGGATTCTAAACCGGGATTGCATAATAGCGTTCTGGTGCTCGATTATAAAAGCCTGTATCCGAGCATTATTCGTACCTTTAAAGTTGACCCATATGCTCGTGTAGCTGCCGAACAAATGTCATCCGACCAAACTATTCCGGGCTTTGATGGTGTTAGTTTCAGCAAAACCGAAAATATCCTGCCGGATATAATTGCTGATCTGTGGCAGGCTCGCGATCAAGCCAAGCAGGAAAAAAATGCAGCATTGTCGCAGGCTATTAAAATTATAATGAATTCGTTTTACGGTGTGCTGGGAACCTCAGGATGTCGAGTGCACGATTCGCGCTTAACCAGCTCGATAACCAAGCGCGGGCATAAAATCATTTTACAGACGGTAGAGTTAATCCAGCAGGCGGGTTACGAAGTTATTTATGGTGACACCGATTCGGTCTTTGTGTCGTTACAAGATCGTGTTGATAATAAGCAGGCCAGCGAAATTGGTCAAAAATTAGTCTCGTTAATCAATAAATACTGGATAGAGCAGTTGTCGTCGGAATACGCTATAACCTGTTATCTAGAAATGGAATTTGAAACACATTTTCAGCAGTTTTTCATGCCCACCGTACGAGGTTCTGAACAGGGTAGCAAAAAACGCTATGCCGGATTAGTTGAAGATGCGGCTGGCCATCGAAAAATTATTTATAAAGGATTGGAGACGGTACGCACTGACTGGACCGAGCTGGCCAGGGAATTTCAACAAAATTTGTATCAACGAGTATTCGATGGTGATGCTTACGAAAGTTATATATTGGATACTGTCGACTCCCTGTTCAAAGGCGAATTTGACAATCAGTTAATTTATAGAAAACGACTTCGAAAAAAATTATCAGAATATGTCAAAAATGTACCACCGCACGCGCAGGCAGCGATAAAAGCAGAAGCACTATTCAAAGAAAATAATCAGCCTTCGCGTTATCGAAATAAAAGCTGGATTGAATATGTCATAACCGTATCCGGCGCCGAGACGCTGGAGTGTCAAAACTCACGGTTAGATTACGAGCACTATGTTGATAAGCAGTTAACCCCAATCGCCGATACGATTTTAAATGCTATCGGAAGTTCGATGGAGACTGTGACGGGGCAGCAGCAGGATTTGTTTTGATCAATAAAAAGCCAGATTGACTCCGGCTCTTTCCTATTGCGAATGATGAGAGATTAATCGTGAATGAAAACCATATCTCCACCGGGTGCGGCGGTATGACAGGCGATACAGCCAACTGGCTTGCCTTTGGCGATCTTACCAGCGAGCTTCACACCTTTAGGGTTGGTATCGATTTCACCACTTGCCTTATATTTTGCCCAGAACCAGTCCTTGTTTTCTGGATCGTAACCGGGGCGTTTAAGCATAATAGTAACCGCCTTCAGGAACCTGGCGGGGTCGTTGGCTACGGTATTTTTGCTAACTCCTGGGCCGCCATAATTACGTTTGATAATAATGTTGTGAATCTTACCGCTGATAACGATGGGGCCTTCGATGGTGTCAAGAATGGCGCCGTGTGGATGCTGGCCGGTATAAGGTCTCGACTTTATAGCGCCTTCGCCCACGTAGGATTCACTAACCATTGAAGACCACAGATCGTTGGCATACTGCACATCGGCGTCTCCGCCAAAAGGTGCTGCCTGAGCCACTCCGGATAACAGAATAAATGCGCTAACAACTATCGTTTTCATTATATTCACAAAGATTATCCTCACTAATTAAGTTTTCCCTACGTCAAGTTTGACTGCGCGTATTTGATTTGGTTGCTTATAATCTTTTAGAAAGTAAACAATTTGGTTATCGCCCAACTGAATCGGCGAAAACCAACCACCTTCAAAAACTCTCGTGTATGTCTCTTCGTTATTTTTCAAGTTGTATATGAGGTGTCGCGACTGCGAAGCCCCCTTTAGCTGGCCAACAACGGTAGCGGTCGAGGCGTTAATTACAACGCAAGTGCCGTTAAACAGGTTGTAAACAAGTTGTTGCTGATCGAGTAGATCGGGACTGAAAATAGATTCCTGATCCAGGCTTAGCCGATTGAGCACTTCGCCATTTTTGATACCGAGCGCAACTGCTTCGTGCGCCTGACCACCTATCCAGAGTTGTTCGAGGTCGGTTAATACTACCGGAGAATAAACCCATCCGTTAAGTTGTTGACGCCAGTTGATAGTTCCGTCACTGGGGGATATTGCATAAATTTCGCCGTGAAGACTGCCAGCGAACAGAGCGTCGAAAGTATTCGTTGTCGCTGGACTAAAAATTGTTTGTAGGCTTTCGATATGCCAGACAATTGAGCCATCGTCTGGGCTCAGTGCGTATAAACCCTGTGTGCTGCCAACAAATATCAGACCGTCCCCAATAACGGGATCAAAAGTATGCACGTCCGGCAAGCTGGACCAGACTAGTTCCAGCGTTGCGCGATCAAATTTATGGATACCCTGACTGGATAAAATAACACCGTCTGAAGTGAGTAGCGGGTTCTGGGGACTCGACGCTGTGGCTGGCTGAAATTGAGACATCAGTAACAGCAGTAGTACGAATATCGAAGCCGATTTAAGCATATTTATTTCCCGATAATATGCTTCCGATTCGGTAGGGTTCGGATAGTTCCCTAAGCCTGGTTATTACCCTCAATTTCTGGGGCCAGATAGTTAAAAATCGCCGCAAACTCGCCGTTGCTAATGACCGACTGGAATATCGCATGATCGGTAACTTCAAATTGTTGATGATTCGATCGCAAATAAACCTGGCTAGATTCTGGCTCGATGAATTCGACGCTTTCGATCTTCGCAATGCACTGGGTGAGAAAGTCGATATTGTTTTCCACACTGAGTGTTTGGTTCTGAGGGTAAACTGCTGCGGGGCTTTCGGCCATCACATTAATATGCTGGTAGCGCTGAATATTGACAAAGGCCACCGGGTCCAGAATATCCATCGAAGATTGCGTACCTCTGGCGATAGTCGTCGGGTAAACCCCTTTGGGGACACTGTTGTCGAGGAATTCAAAGATGTAGCGTGGTTTTGGAGAAGACAGCCACTTAAACAGTAATTTTGGTATTCCGGTATAGGCTTCGACACAGTGACCAAGATAATCTTCCACCGATTTATATCTACCCCTGGCCAGGCCGCGTTCCCAGCCACGACTGACGGTTTCCTCCGGTGGTGTAATGACGAAATACAAGTACATGGTGTCGATATAGCGGACATAGGTTTTATGCAGTATTCGAGAGATTTTCTCACTGGAGAAACTATCGAATCTAAAGCGGTCAACCATCATGTGCGGGATCGAGTGCCTGGTTTCTGCTTTCTCGCGGATGTAATGGTCTAGCTTGCTATCGATGGTGTTGACTTCGTAACTGGTGAGTCTACCCGCGTATTTATAGGCCTCGCCGAGCGAGTCGTAATCGAGTAACAATCGTCGCCAGATATCAGGACTGATAGTGCCATAGCCATCGGTTTCGATTCCTAGCTGGCGGGTCATGTTTTGCAACATCGGTCGTAGCGAGCTTTTGCCCGCCGCCGAGCTACCTTTCAGACTAATGAGAACTGGTTTTACAGCATCAGGAATACGGGGATAGTTTTCAGTGTCTATAGCATTATTAACAATTTCTTCTACCTTGTCGCCAATCAGGCGAGAACCATGGTAGTTACAGACATGTCTGGTGGTGATGGTCGCGAGGAATGCCTTATCCTGACCCAGAAAACCACGGGTATTAGCGATGGAACCCAGTACGCGATAAAGGCTGCGATACACCGAGGTTTTTTCAGGGTCATCGCAGCTCAGGCCGAGTTCGCGGAACGAAGCGATAATTCGGAATTCTTTTTCCGATCGCGTTTCGCTCGGCGGTTTAGGTTTTTTTGTGGATTTGAACGGGTTTAAACCGCTCCACCAGCCCTTATTTTCCGATCTCGGGATGCAGACGATTCACTAAAGGGCTTTAATCGATGCGATATGTCGCTCGATTTCATATACGTGAGGGTCTTCGACAGCCATTGCTCTTAGCGACCTGGCTAGCTCTATTAGATACTCGTCATTAGGTCCGCTGGGACCTTCGGCATTACATATTTGCTTAGCAATTTCGTATTCGCTAGCTTCACCGAGATAAGCTTCATTATCGGATGTGGCAATATACACCAATCCTTGATCGGCCGAACCATCGGCGAAAGACATGTCGATATTCAATCTCAGGTAACCATTTTTTTCGCGTACGTCGAGTTGTTTGAACACCGATGATTCTACTTTGTATGCGACGCCATGACAGACTTCACCCAGCTGTTCGATTAACGTGACAACTCGTCCAGGTTTTTCTTCTGTGCCTCGATGATCGTGGGAGCCCTGCCAGAAACGACGGCTCCAGTTTTTTATGCTAGCGGGCTTTGATTCGAGATAGGGAAAGTCGACCAGGTAAATCAGTGAACCATAGCCGAACAGCCAGACTTCTTCACCGTCGTTTATAGGGCTATTGCGCTGGTTTTCTTCGATGGTGTTGAGTGACATGGATTGCTCGCTAAAGTTAACGGCAATAATCATAGCGCGTCGTTTGTGTCAGGGGTAGCCTGAAATCCATTAAAACACGGCTGGACAAAACAGGTTAAAGATTGGTCCTACTCCGCCTTACAATCCCTTCCCCAGCCCCTTTGTAAACAAGTTTGATGATAGAATTCCGGTTACCTGCTATTAATAGCCAGTACTCAAAATTCGATGCAAACCGACAGGTAATTGTTTGAAGTATTTATTGTTAAGCCGTATAGCAAAACTTCTACTGCCGTTAATGTTGCTGGCTATCAGCTTTGTGGCAATATCTCAGCTCTCGAAGGTTCCGGCTGCATGGCATATTTTACTGGCAGAAGCCCTGCCAGTTGTCAGTGTAGCAATAGCTTTGCTGCTCAGCATTCAATTCAACCGCAGTCGATATAGTTTTCTACTAGTGTTCCTGGCGATTGCCGGTCTTTCACAAACTAAATTCAAGGGCCTGATGCCGACTACCGAAGATTTGCTGTTCGTCGGCCTGTTTTTAAACAGTTTTATATTCAGTTTTCTCAAAGATCGCAGCTTAATGTCGATTCACGGGGTTTTTCGTAGTGGTTTCCTGCTGATTCAGGGTTTTGCTATCTGGAATTACGCTCTAATGCTGCCGGATCCGATTATTGACTGGTTAAATAGTGATTTATTGTCAATACCGGCATCTCTATTAATATATCGCCAGTTGCCTGACGGAATCGTCATATTTGCATTGATCTCAAGTTTTATTTTGATGGTTTTAACTATCGTTAGAAACAGTTCTATACGCGCTACTTTTTTTGGCTGTCAACTCGGGTTGCTGGGCATTTCCAGTGGTTATCCCGATAGTGCTTTAGTGCCGTTTCTGGTGATGGGTTGTAGCTTAATGGTGATACTGGCAATTCTTATCGAATCACACGATATGGCGTATCGCGACGAGCTGACACGGTTGCCCTCTCGTCGGGCATTAAACCAGGCCTTACTGAGTCTGGGGCGACGATATACGATTGCGATGCTTGATATCGATCATTTCAAGATATTTAATGACAAGCATGGCCACGATATCGGTGACGAGGTTCTGAAAATGGTTGCTTCGAAAATTGCTCATATAACCGGGGGCGGTAAACCCTACCGTTATGGTGGCGAAGAGTTTACTATCGTATTTCCCGGGAAATCGAAGCAACAGGTCGAGAGCCATCTGGAGTCGTTGCGGGAAGTCATAGAGGCTTACCAAATGGTCATCCGTCAAAGTGATCGAAAAATAGATAATGCGCCGGATAAAAAGAACCGGGGGCGGCGAGGTAAAAATGATCCAAAGTATCAAACTTTGTCGGTGACGATCAGCATAGGCTATGCGGTGCGCACGATTGATGACAAGGTGCCCGAAGACGTCATCAAGGCCGCCGATCAGGCGCTTTATCGTGCTAAGAAACAGGGGCGCAATTGTATAAGAGGTTGAGCCACCTTTTATTATCCGCTCTAGAGTATCTACCCACCCGCCGGAATCTCCCGAGTCCGCCGCTCGATATATTCAAGCAAAGCTCTATCAAGCCCTTCATCAATCGCCGGTGCCTCATATTTCTCCAGCCATTTTTTAGCCTTAATAACCCCCACTGCTTCGCTGTCCAGACATCCATCGGCTTCCCACTGTTCGAAGGAATTATTGTGCTGCGAATCGAAGATAAACAGATTGCTGTTCAGCGTATGCGTCTCGCCGAGGAAATGCCCGCCGGGGCCGATCTTTTTGGTGATTTCAAAAACTTCGTCCATGTCATGAAAATCAGGCCCTTGCAAAAAATGATAGAAAGCATCGAGCTGTTCGAAGTCGATCATAGTTTTGCCGTAACCCACTGTGAGCGCACCTTCGAGCATGCCGCCCGCCATGGTTAACCAGTTGGCATCGGAGAGCATGCTCGGAAACAAACCCCACATCGAATCGTAGGCGGCCTGCATATCGCCCGATTTCGATGTTGCGACATTTAGTATCGCGCGGTGCGGTACTTTGTAATGCCTGGCCATTGCGCTGGAGAGAAACTGCACCATTGCCGAATCGGGTGAACCGTGTACCGGCGCTCCGCTATTCAGCGCCACGGTCATTGCCGGAACGCCGAAAATCATCGGTGAGCCGGGACGTACCAGTTGTGCCATTGCCATCGCCATCAAAGCTTCTGCTAATACCACGCCGACGGTGCCGACATTGCTTGCGGGTGTGCTCGCCGCCGCCATGGAAAATGGCGAGCACATCACTGCCTGATTGTAAGACGCGTAGACCTTGAGCGCATCAAGCATTGTTTCGTCCCAGACCAACGGCGAATTAGCATTAATCAACGATGTCGTCACCGTGTTGTTGCGAGCGAATTCGTCGCCGAACACTATTCCCATCATCTCGATAGTGTCTTCGGCGCGGCTGCGCGAGGTGACGTTGCCGATGATTGGTTTGTCGGAATACTTCAGGCCACTATAAGCCATGTGCATATGTCGGTACGGCACAGGTATATTGACCGGTTCGACGATGGGCCCACCTGCAATATGCACACTCGACGCCATGTGGTTGAGTTTCTGTAAATTGTTTAAGTCTTCAATCGTAGCGTATCGTCGAACGCCTTCCATATCGCGCACAAAGGGTGCGCCGTAAGAAGGAGAGACAACGGCGGAGCCATCACCGACTTTGACCGTTCGCTCCGGGTTACGCGCGTGATGGGTGAATGAGGAAGGAATTTTTGCGATTAATTCGAGTAATTCCTCGCGCCCAACCCTGACTCGCTGACCATCGATCTCAGCACCGGTTTGTCGCCAGTAGTCGAGCGATTCTTCGTCCTGAAAATCGCAGCCGATCTCTTCGGCAACGTGCATCGCAAACTCGTGAATGCGCTCGACGCCTTCCTGATTACAGACTTCCATGATTGGAATTTTGCGTTGTATTTCAGGATGGTGTATCACCGGGGCATTGGCGATTGCTTCACGGCGGCCCTTACTGCCGCCCTTACTGCCGCCCTGTCTCCTGCGTCTGGTTGTCACTTAAGTGTCTGCAGGCTGGTTGCCAGTATTTTTTCTTCATCGGCGCTCAACGGGGTTAACGGCCGGCGCACGGCACCACCGTCGAAACCACGCAAACGGCAGGCAGTTTTTACCTTGGCAATATAATTCCCAGACCAAATGTAAAGTAGCGAGGGGATCATGGTCGCCCACAATGCCATCGCAGCATTGAAATCTCCGGCGGCAATCAGTTGGTATAAACGCACGCATTCCTTTGGCATGTAATTGGCACCACCCCAGATAGTCCCGGTTGCGCCGGCCATTAAAGCAAACACGGTGGTCGGGTCGGCTCCATTGAGTACCTTGCAGCCAGTTTGCAGGTAATTTTGGTGTGTCGTCATATCGCCCGCGCTGTCTTTGATGTAATTAAAGTTAGGCAGATTATTCAGGCGTTTGAACAGATCGACAGAGATGCCAATGCCGGTGGTTTGGGGAATGTTATAACCGATAATATCGGTGCTGATTTCCGCGTCAATACTACGATAAAATTCGAATAATCCGTCGTCGTCTTCGGGGCCTTCGAGATAAGGCGGCAGGATCATCAGCGCGTCGGCACCGAGGCCCTCGGCATGATGCGAACGCTCGATGGCTTCGTCGACGTTAAGCGCCGAGGTTTGACAGATGACATTACATCGACTGTCGATACGTTTTGTACCCAGCTCGTATAGTCGGTTACATTCGGCTTGCGTCAGGTACGGGTGTTGCCCGGTACCAGCGCCAAGCACCAGCCCCTGCACACCACAATCAATATAAATATCGATGAGTTCTTCCCAGCGTGGATAGTCGATACTGCCGTCTTCAAACATCGGCGTTTGCATCGCCAGATTAATACCTTTCAGGTCACTCATAAGTTTAAATCTCGGGGTTTATATACAGAGGCCGACCTTGCGGCCGTCGTGAAATGCATAGGGTGCCGAGCGGGGTGCTGCAGCATCACCTATCAGATGGAATTTTATATTTTTACTATGCAAAGCTATTTCGATATCGTTTGAAGCCATATTCGTTGTAGCAGTAACCAGCGAGTCGACCTCGATTGTGGTCACCGTACCATCCAGCATAGAACGCACATCGGCCCTGTCGCCATACCAATGCGTAATCACCGAGTCGACCATAAATTTGGCTCCAGCTTTTGCCAGAGCGCTACGCACAGGAAAGTCCGCCGTGGTCCGCGATAATTCTTTGCCGACGTGGGCATCCGGTGTGACCACGGTGACTTGAAATCCTTTTTCGGCCAGATGCCAGGCGGTGCCTGCACCACGCCAGTTGCCTCCTTCGTCGAGCACGATCACCGATTTCCCCAGATCGGCCTGATCGCGCATGACTTCTTCGCAGGACCAGATGTTGTCGTTTTCGAAGCCTGGGATTGCGTCTTCGGTGGGGAGCCAACGCTGGCGGGCCAGACCGTCGGGCATCGAGCCGTTAGCGAGGACAATTTCATCGGCGCCAAATTCGATGATGTCCTGTTCATCCATCGGGGTGAAGTATTGCACCTCGACCCCGAGCTTTTCGAACTGACGTAAATACCAGCCCATGAGTTCGGTGATTTGCCCTCGACGTGGTGCCAGTCCTGCGAGTCGAAACTGCCCACCGAGGTCGCCGAGCGCCTCTACCAGGGTTACGTCATGACCACGCTCGGCGGCAACACGCGCGACTTCCATACCGGCTGGGCCGGCACCGACCACTAGAACTTTTTTGGACTGTTCGACTTTGACGAATCGATCACCACCCCATTCGAATTCACGACCGGCTGACGGGTTTATCAAACAGGAAACCCAGTAATCACGCGAACGACGCCCCCAGCACATCTGGTTGCAGGAGATACAGCCACGGATGTCGTCTTCACGACCTTCGAGGGTTTTATTGGCCAGGTGTGGATCGGCAATTTGTCCACGTACGATAGAGACCATGTCTGCATCACCGCTGGTCACCACGTAGTTAGCATTTTCCGGGGTGCGTACGTGGCTCTCTGCGGCTACACGCGTGTTTTTGAGCACGGCTTTCAAAGCGTTAGCCAGCGGCACACCGAGTTTTTCGCCATGTACAAAGGTTGGCATGACCTTGTCGTAGTCGACATAATTACCGGAGCCGCAGGAAACATAGTCGAGTTGCTCAGTCGAGTCATGTAACGCGACAATGGCCTGAAAGTCCTCCAGTGCCATCACGAAAGGCGTACTCTCGGAATAGGCGATAGACATGCCGATGATGAAGTCTTCACCACAGGTTTCCCTGATTGAACTGACGATATCGAGCGAGATTCGCGCACGGTTTTCCAGTGATCCGCCCCATCGGTCGTCGCGTTTGTTCGACCAGGGCGACCAGAATTGTTCAAATAGGGAATGATAGGCTGCGAATAGATCGACCCCATCGAAACCGGCCTGCTGACAACGGCTCGCGGCGGCGGAAAAACTTGCGATGATTTCTTCAATTTCATCTTCATGCATGGCGTGACTACCGTCGGAATCGTGGTAGGAGGGCAGCCCCGACGGCGACCAGTGCGGCATGAATGACAGGTCGGAATCACCATGTTGGCCGACGTGGTATAGCTGTTGCAGAATCACAGTGTCGTGTTGATGCACGGCATCGGTAATACGTTGAAAATGCGGGATAACCGAGTCGTCGCAATGACGGAAATTACCACGCGTCAGCACTGCGGTGGCATGCACTGGCATGGGTTCCACCACGATCATCGCCGCTCCGCCGATGGCGCGTTCTTCGTAATAGCCACGGTGCCGTTCACCGGGCAGGCCATCGACCGACATATTCGCGGTATGCGCGCCGAACACAATCCGATTTTTGAGGGTTTTGTGGCGCAGTGTAATGGGTTCAAAAAGACCAGGATATTGGGTCATAATGGTTCTTCGATTAGTACGGTACGATAAATATACCTATTGTGGTGGCATCAGCAAAACGATATATTTTTATCAACCTGATTTCGCGGTCGATTACTATGAAACTAAAAGACATCAAAACCTGGGTAACCGTCCCTCCGACTGGCATCGGCGGTTCCTTCTGGGTCATCGTCAAAATTACCACCGATAACGGCATCGAAGGTATTGGCGAATGCTATGGCATTCCGGTATCGGGCGATATTGCCTGCTCGATGGTGGAAGATACCTTCCAGCGTTTTATCGCCGGTGAAGACCCACATAATGTAGAAACCATGTTCCGACGAGTTTACTCAGCCGGGTTTACGCAGCGTCCGGACGTTAGCATGATGGGGGTATTCAGCGGCATCGAAATCGCGATCTGGGATATTCTGGGTAAGGCGCACGATGTGCCGGTTTACCAGCTACTCGGCGGTAAGTTTCACGAACAACTTCGTACCTATACTTATCTTTACCCGGGCGATAGCACGCATGATGTTAATGGGCCGGGTGCCGATGTGCCCGATGTTTATCACGATGGTGATGCTGCTGCGGAGCGCGCGTTGGAATATGTCGAAATGGGTTTCACCGCGGTGAAGCAGGACCCGGCAGGGCCATATAGTTTTCAGGGCGGGCGCGAACTCTCGCTACACGAGCTCTCGCGCAGCGAATACAGCGTGAAGCGGATCCGTGAGGCGGTTGGCGACAGGGCTGATATATTGTTTGGCACACACGGGCAGATGACGACATCGTCGGCGATACGTTTGGCGAAACGCCTGGAACCTTACGATCCGCTCTGGTTCGAGGAACCCTGTCCGCCCGATCAAATGGAAGCGATTGGCAAGGTCGCGCAGGCAACATCCATACCGGTAGCTACGGGTGAGCGCCTGACGACCAAAACAGAATTTCATCAGGCGTTGAAAGCCGGGGTTTCGATCTTGCAGCCGGACATTGGTCGTAGCGGAGGCATTTGGGAAACCAAAAAAATCGCAGTCATGGCCGAACTGTTTAACGCACAGATGGCACCGCATATTTATTGTGGACCAATAGCCCATGCCGCTACCGCACAGGTCGCCATCAGTAGTCCAAGTTTTTTGATTCTGGAAACCATTCAGACCGACTTTCACGATGATGTTTTGCTAAAGCCTCTGGTCTGGGAGGCGGGGTATATGCCAGCACCAACCGAGCCAGGTCTGGGTATTGAATTAAATGAGACTGTGTTGGAAGCGAATCCTTATACCAGCGGCGGACGGTTACATCTGGAGATGTGTCAGACGGTGCTGGATTCGAATAATCAGAAGACGATTGGTGAGATTGAGTAGGGCTTCGCAAGGGCATAGACGGCAATCTGCCATCTTTGCCCTGTGTGAGCCTATATTTGAAACATAGTTCTCGGTGAGCTGTCGTGGTAAGTTATTGGATCAATGGGATATTTAAAAATCGGGGAAATAGTCTCAATGAAAATAATTTGGGAATCGATTGATCGGCAAAGATGGCAGATTACCGTACATTTAGGCTTTAGCGTGACGGAGTAACTGATCGAATGGCAGAAGGATATTTCAACTGCATAGTAATATTGGACGCCATACCTGAAGGCGAATTAAATTCGGCAAAGCGGCTTAAAGAAAACCTAGAAGACTTAGCCACTACTTTTAAAACCCGTCTTGAAATTCGATACGTTCGTGTAATCGCTTTAAACGACCTCGAAAAAGGCATCGAAGGTATTTTAAATGAAATCAAAAGCTCGGCATTGAAACCTTGGCTTCATTTAGAGGGGCATGGTCTAGTAGATGAAAGTGGGTTTCTCACTGCTAATGGCACACCTTGTGCCTGGGAGAGTTTCAAGGAAATAATTACTCCGGTAAATATCCTTTCTGGATTCAACATGTTGCTTATACTGGCTACCTGTTTTGGTGGAAGCTTTACTAGGGCTATAGTGACAACTGATCGAGCTCCGGTTTTAGGATTGGTGGGCCCTGTAGAAAAGGTATCAGCAGGTCAGATAGAAGATGGCCTTTTATAGAGATTTTTTTGAGACTTCATCCCTTAAATCAGCGCTGAGAGCGTTAAATAGGGAAAGCCCTGGAGTTCGGTACTACCGAACTACAGCAGAACAGTTTTTTTACGATGTATGGTCGAGTTACAAAAAAGACCAGTGCACGGAAAAAGAAACCAAGAATCGTATAAAGCGAATATATCGTAAATTGAAAGCTCAAAGCCCATCTAATTTTCAAAGTATTGGATACATAAAAAGACAATTTTTGGGGCAAGAGAGAGAGTTTTTTGAAAAATATCGCGACACCTATTTCATGTGCGATATTGATAAAGGAAATCAAAGTAGATTCGCAGTTACCTATGAAATTGCAGAAGAGAATGCATCACGCTAACAAGGCAAACCACTCAGAAGCCAAAACCTTCGCTCCTGCGTCGCTACAGTTTTGCCTCTGGTGTTTGCAGCGTTAGCAATGCCTGAAACTGTAGAGCAAAATATCTATGACAAGCACTATTGAATTCATCAAAAAGGACTTTAGCTCAACGCTATTCCCACTAAAAACCAACTTGATTTTGGCTGATGTTAATAGGGACGAGATAAAAGATTATATTAACGGCAAGGTATTGAGTGCCCAGCACGAAGGTGACAATTTTCTTTCTCAACACAAAGTCTACGCAACAAAGCCTAGAGGACATCTAAGGCGCACAGTTAAACTCGATCCAGTCTCTGAGTATTTTATTTATGATGTTGTATACAGAAATAGGGATATCTTCAGGCCCCAGGTGAGTGATGCGCGGCGTAGCTTTGGATATAGATTTCAGAACGGTAACCATATACCTGTACACACGGCATATTCTGAGTATAAAGCTCACCTTGGCGATTGTTCAGGTGAGTTTTCGCACAACATTCAGTTTGATATTGCTTCTTACTTTAACAGTTTATATCACCATGATTTGTCGCACTGGTTTGCATCGAAAGATGGCGTTTCGGGTGTTGACAGTAATGCTTTTGGAAAATTTTTTAGAGAAACAAATTCGGGAAGGAGTGTAGATTTTCTGCCTCATGGTATATACCCATGCAAAATGATTGGAAATGAGTTCTTGAAGTTTGTTGATCTTTCAGGCCTTTTAAAATCGGCAAGAAGCGTCAGATTTATGGATGATTTTACACTTTTTGATAATGACATAAGTGTGCTCAAACAGGACTTTATCCGCATACAGCAGCTACTGGGAAAATTTGCATTAAATGTGAATCCATCTAAAACATACTACGACAACAAAGTTGGCGATATTGAGAAAACACTAACTAACATCAAGCAATCACTGAAGGAAATAATCACCGATTATGAAGAGTTCCCGACTGCCTCTGGGGTGGAAGTTGTTGAAACAGAAGTAGAGGTTGAAAATAGTTTAAGTCAAGAGCAAATTGACGGGTTAATGGCTTTGTTAAAAAAAGAAGATTTAGAAGAGACTGATGCAGATTTGATTTTGACTTTTCTTCGTTCTCATAGTGATAGCTTGCTGGAGTTATTCCCAACATTGCTTGAAAGATTTCCTAATATCATAAAACACATTTATTCAATTTGTTCTGAGATTGCTGACAAAGTTACGCTAACAAAAATAATTCACGATTTCCTTAACTCTGGTACTGTTTTGTTGGAATATCAACTTTTTTGGCTAGGGGCAATATTGGAGGATTATCTTAGTGGCATTGAGCTATATGGTGAGTGCTTAATTAATATATACGAACTAACTAGCGAATTTAAAATAGCTAGATCAAAAATTCTTGAAATACCCGAGCAAGGCTTTGGGTTCAAGGAAATTCGCGATGAACTATTGAAAACGGGGCAGTCGGATTGGATTTCGTGGTCATCAGCAATTGGCTCAAGATCACTGCCCTCCGGAGAGAGAAACTATGTTCTTGATTATTTCTCTAAAGGCTCACCGATGAATTTCTTAGTGGCTTCTGGCGTTAAAAAATTATGACTCGAAAATTAAAAGCTGCCAACAAGTGCCTCAAATCGACCTCTCTACCGCTTGTCGATTTAGCTCAGCGTTATGTTTAAGCTATTAGCAATAATATTCAATGATTAAGTGTATGGCCGAGCTAAAAGAAATTGTGACTGAAAATTGTTTACTTCGAAGAATCGAAGCTGGAGATGCGAATACAATTTTCGAAATCTTTTCAAGCCCGGAGGTGATTCGTTACTGGGATCATGTGGCGTGGGAAGATTTATCCGAGGCAACTAGATATATTCAGGATGCACACACTGGGTTTGCAGAATACCGGCGTTTCTATTGGGGTGTTTGTAAGAAGGGTAATGGCAATATAGTTGGAATCTGTGCATTACGAGATTATTCTCAAGATCATAAAACGATAGAAATTCTATATGCTTTACTTCCAAAATACTGGGGACAGAGGATCGCAAGTGAAGTGATTCCAAAAGTGGTGGAGTTTGGGTTTAACTCGCTCGATTTAAACCGCATTCACGCCACTACGGAACCGAGAAATGCAGCGTCTACAAAGGTTTTACTAAACAACGGATTTAAATTGGAGGGCCGTCTGCGAGAAAACTGGATCTATCCAGGAGAAAACCCTACAGACACAAACGTGTTAGGGCTAATAAAAAGTGAATGGGTTCAATCTAAAACATAACAATGCGCTCATATTGACTCGGCGCACAAGTGGGCTTCACCATTTAGCTTAACCGTATGAAGATTAAGATATCACAGATATTTTGTTCCATTGTCTACAAGTGTTGCTTCTGACGTTTGTTGGCGACACCACTTTTTTGTAGCGGTTTAAGCTCGGACATTTCAAACGGCGGTATCCCTTTTTGCACCGACCGTTGGTAGTCAATAGTTAATACCTGTTGAACCTGAACGATTTCTTTGCCCAGTTTTTCTGTCAGGATTGTATAAATCAATTCAAACTGACGGCGCAGAGAAATTTTCCAACTGCTGCTCGCAGCTTCGTAGAGCAAATCACTAAACTGTAAAAACTGCTCGAATGGATTGGCATCGATAATTAACGGTAAAGTATGCTTAAACCGCCCCGAATTACCAATCATGTCCCAGAAACGGGCGAAGCGATTCACCCGTTGCAGGCTCTCGAAATCGATGTCTTTGGTGCTTAGAATGTTATAAGGCGATTTCGGGTTGTAACGCATTTGATAGTCATCGGTATGGCGGTTAATCGGCGCACCTCGTAGTCGCTTGAGGATGCCGAGCTGAATTTCCTGCGGTTCGAGCCCGACCAGTTGGTTAAAGCTTTTGGCAAAATTCTCCAGACTATCGCCTGGCAGTCCGAAGATTAAATCGGCGTGGATATGCGCACCGGTATTTTCTCGCAACCAGAGTAAGTTTTCGCCGGTTTTGTCATTATCCTGTCTGCGGCTGATTAAATTTTGAATCTCAGGATCGAAGGTTTGTACGCCAATTTCGAATTGTAGAGAGTTAGGTGGGAACTTGATCAGCGCCTGCTTGAGTAAAACGGGTAATTGATCAGGAATCACCTCGAAATGTAGGTACAGATCATCACTCATGCGCGCCAGAAAAAATTCGAGTATGGCGACACTGCTGCTGACCTTTAAGTTAAAAGTCCGGTCAATAAATTTAAAGTTACGCGCACCGCGCTCGTGTAGAGTTGTCATCTCACTGAGGAAATTATCAAGCTCGAATGGTTTCGCAGTTTTATCCAGCGCCGACAGACAAAACTCGCATTTAAACGGACAGCCGCGTGAGGCCTCGACGTAAATCAAACGATTGCGAATGTCTTCCTCGGTGTAATAACGATAGGGTAGAGCAAGTTGGTCGAGGGGTAGTGTCTCACCGGCAATTAAACGATTTAGTGCTGGCCTGTAATTGAGAAGATCCGTGCACAATCGATAAAAGCTACTTTCGCCGGAACCGGTTATAATGTAGTCGATTAGCTCGACCAGAGCGGGTTGATCATTCGGGAAACTGACTTCGGGGCCGCCGGCGATAATTTTAATTTGCGGCGAGATTTGTTTGAGTAAGCCAATGACTTCGGTGGTTTCCTCGACGTTCCAGATATAAATACTGAAGCCAATGATTTGAGGTTTGTGCTTGAGTATTTTTTCCGCGATGTCTATCGCTCTTTCCTGAATAGTAAATTCGCAAATCCTCGCACGGGATTTCAGCTCGTTGAGATTTGCATATAGGTATCGCAGCGCAAACGCAGCGTGCATATAGCGTGCGTTGAGTGTGGTAAGCAGGATTTCGGTAGGCATTACCGAAGCATGCCTGTTATGCGATAAATTGACAATTCCTGCCTGAATTTTTGGCCTGATAAAGTGCCTTATCCGCGCGTTCGTAGAGGGATTTAACACTGTCGTTTTCAACCGGCTCGGTTAGCCCGGCAGAAAGGGTTAACACCACGCGCTGCTGGTTGCAGTGAATGCTGCTTTTGGCAATACTCTCTCGCAGTTTATCCACCAAAGGAGCCGCCTGGTCTAAGCTTGTATTCGGCAGTAACAGGACAAATTCCTCACCACCGATACGATAAAGCGAGTCGGATTTTCGAATCTGCTTCATCATCGTTTTGGCAACAATTTTCAGTGCCTTGTCACCAGCGCTATGGCCATAAGTATCGTTTACCCTCTTGAAGTGATCGATGTCGAGAATGACGTAGCTGAACGAACTACCGTGACGACTCCAACGAGCCAGTTCCTGTTCGAGCTTTTCATCGTAAGACAGGCGGCTACCGGCACCGGTCAAGGTATCGAAGAGCAGCCTTTCTCTATTTTCGTCGAGTGCTTTCTGTAGTTTTTTGGTTTTTATGTCCATCGCGGAAATTTGCGCAGCCAGATGGCCGTTGCGCTCATCGATGGTCTGTTGTCGCTCGTCGGCGCGAGTGACGAAATTCTCGATGCCGGTTTGAATTTGCAGCAAGTTTTTTGCGACGACATTTTTAAGTTGCCCGATTTCACTGGCATTGTCGAAATCGGCCTCGATCGATTTCATGCTGTCACGCATGAGCTGTTGCAGCGAGTAGCGATCATCGCAATTGAACTGGTGATCTACACTGTCGGCAGCAATTGCTTCGGAAATTTTGCTCAGTTGCTGAGTGATTTTGACGATGAAGTCTTCCAGGTCATATTTTTCCTGATTAAGCTTATCCAGGTTTCCAGAGATAGAATCGACGATCTGATTTAAAGTTTCTGGCCAGTCACTATCTTTGGCTTTGTCGAGCGCCTCAACCTGCAGCAAATGCTTCGAATCCCCTGCGCCCTGGATTACTGTCAGTTTTTCCAGCAGGGTGGTGAGGACTTCGTTGATGGAAGCTTCTGGTTTTTCGTTATCTGACCGCCGGATTTCGGCCGGTGGGGGCTCGATACGGCTAAAGTTATCGTTGATCAGGGTTGATAGTTTTAGTATCTGAGGCTTGACGTTGGTCTGGCCTTCACCACTCCCGAGTAGTTTGAGTAATTCGCCACAAATCGACTTTAATTCAGTGCGTTGATCTTCTTTGAACTGAATCTCCTGCAACAGAGCTAGTAATAATGCGGAAGGGTCAGCGGCGGGTTTTGGGGCTTCATCCAGCGTCGCGACTACACGGCTGAGTTTATCGAGGGCATCCGAGAGTTGGTTGTCCTTTTTGTCTCGGGCCAGGCTTTGAATCAATTTTAACTGCTCGTCGAGCCGTTTATCGAAGCCGCGGCCAGCAATACTCACACGGCTAATGGTCTTGCGCAGCAATGTATCGAGTTCTTGCCAATGCGACTCCTTGTCTTCGATCTCAAGGGCGACGGCATTGTATTTAGTTTTCCAGTCTTTATCTGTTGCCACAATAATAAAATTTTTGTGTGTGAACTACTGAGTTTAGGCGTTATATTCAGGCTTTCCAGTTTCTATCGATAAAAATGTGCAGTGAATCAACTTTAATTTGCGTCACCGATGTTTTGGCAGATCCCGGCTCTTACGGTTTTGAAGTCGGACACGAGGGCGAAACGGTAGAAGGATTTCTGGTTCGATTCGATGGGCAATATTATGCTTACCGGAATAGCTGTCCGCATACCGGCTCACCACTGGATTGGGTCGAGCATCAGTTTCTCGACTTAGATGGCAGCTTGATTCAATGCGCGATGCATGATGCGCGATTTCAGATCGATAGTGGCGAATGCGTGATGGGCCCTTGCCCAGGCGAAAGCCTGAGCAAGTTAGAAATCAGCGTTGAAGGCGAAAATATTTATTTAATCAGTACGCCATAGCAATCGTATTCGTCGGTTTCGGTTATTTCGACGGTATAAAATTCTCCCGTAGTGAGTTCCTGATCACTGTCGATATAAACCAGGCCATCGATGTCGGGCGCATCGGCGTAGGATCGCCCGACGTAGCCTTCTTCATCCTTAGCTTCGATGAGAACCTGCAATTTTTGACCTACTCGTAAGCTCAACCGCGCGGTACTAATAGCCTGTTGATGCTGCATGAAACGGTCGTAGCGCAATTGCTTGACTTCGTCGGGTACCTGATCGGGTAATTTATTAGCGCTAGCACCTTCGACCGGGGAGTACATGAAACAACCCACGCGGTCGAGCTGGGCGGCATCGAGAAAGTCCAGCAATTGCTGAAAATCATCGTCGGTCTCGCCGGGAAAGCCGACGATAAAAGTACTGCGGATAACCAGTTCGGGGCAGATTTTACGCCAGGCCTGGATACGTTCGAGTACACGGTCGCGGTTACCGGGTCGTTTCATGGCTTTCAATATACGTGGACTGGCGTGCTGAAATGGAATATCCAGATAAGGCAGAATCAGGCCTTCGGACATCAATGGAATGACATCATCGACATGTGGGTAGGGATAGACATAATGCAGTCGCACCCAGACGCCGAGCTGTCCCAGAGCTTTGGCCAGATCGATAAATCTAGTCTGTAGTGGCTGCCCCTGCCAGAAATGGGTTCGGTATTTAACATCGACACCATAGGCGCTAGTATCCTGCGAAATCACCAGTATTTCTTTGACCCCGGCGGCTGCCAGGTGTTCGGCTTCCTGCATGACCTGATCGATCGGACGGCTTACCAGATCGCCCCGAAACGACGGAATAATGCAGAAACTGCAGCGATGGTTACAGCCTTCGGAAATCTTCAAATAGGCATAATGCTGGGGGGTTAATTTAACGCCCTGTTTGGGGATGAGATCGAAAAAGGGATCATGCGGTGCCGGTAGGTGCTGATGCACCGCCTGCATCACTTCGTTTGTTGAGTGGGGGCCGGTGACCGCGAGGAGCTGCGGAAATTTCTCGTTGATAAGATCGGACTTGGCACCGAGGCAACCGGTGACGATCACCTTGCCGTTTTCGTTCAGGGCTTCATCGATAGTTTCGAGTGATTCGGCGACCGCGGCATCGATAAACCCACAGGTATTGACGATCACCATGTCGGCCGAATCGTAGCCGGGTACAATATCGTAACCCTCGGCTCGCAGTTGAGTGATAATCTGCTCGGAATCGACAGTGGCTTTTGGGCAGCCGAGACTGACGAAGCCGATTTTATGCGGTGTTGGAGTGGCCATGTTTAATAAATGGATACTTTAGATTTGAGTGCGCTTTCGAGCGGAGCGCCACGATACCAGCTCCAACGCGCAAAGCAATCTTCTAGATGCCCTGTTACGCAACCTCCCCCTTGAATCTCCTGTGGACTAGGTATATGGTGGAGGCCTGCAGAGTTCGCTAGCTTAAAGGCAGCGTGCTACGTGCAAATATATAAATATAACTTACAGATAATAAACCATTGAGGAGATTTAAAATGAAATTTGCCAAATCAGGGAAACCTGTATTTCCTATTTGCGCTGGCGTTGCGCTAGCAATGTTGCAGTTCGGTTTCGCCGGTGAAGCATTAGCTGCGCCATGCCCGGCGGTAACAGTGGCGGACTCCAAAGGAGTTCCTGCTGGAAAATTCCCACAGCAGTACGAGTTGTCCGAGATTCAGTCGCTAGGAAATTGTACTATTTCTTTTAAAGCCAACCCCGATATTGCCAAATTAAATGGCAAGATTTACGGCAATCCGAAACTACCGTCGCTGGCCAACCGCCTGCCAAGTGAACCACTGGTGGTCGCACCTTACGATTCGATTGGAAAATACGGTGGCACCTTCGATATGCTTTCAAATGCGACCGAATCAGGCACATCAGACATGATGGCGGTTCGTCACGTCAACCTGGTGCGTTATTCGGACGATCTTGAAACCATCGTGCCCAACGTCGCCAAAGGCTGGGAGTGGAATGATGACTTTACCCAACTGAC
>JAUVCH010000091.1 GCA_030595795.1 Gammaproteobacteria bacterium | reverse complement strand
GGGCCGATGCGCGGTATTCTTCCGGCGGATGCGCTGCGCAGCATTGAAGAACAATTATCGGGTGCCTGCACCACTGAAATTGCCGCCTTTGATGAATTCACCGCACTTTTGACCGATAACGAATTGCTGGCGCGTTACGATCACGTGGTATTCGACACCGCGCCCACGGGTCATACAATCCGCATGCTGAAACTACCCGGCGCATGGTCCGGGTTTCTGGAAGCCGGCAAAGGTGACGCATCCTGCCTTGGCCCGCTTGCAGGACTGGAGAAACAACGCACACGCTATGCCACGGCTGTCGAGCGCTTATCGGACACGGCATTAACACGCCTTATCCTGGTTGCGCGCCCCCGCCAGTCTGCCCTGAATGAAGTAGCACGAACCTCAAAAGAGCTCGCCGAGATAGGGATTGAAAATCAGGAACTCGCAATCAATGGAATGATGCCACAGGAAACGGCTAGCGACCCTTTGGCTGAGGCGCTATTGCAACGTGACAAAAATGCACTCGCCACAGCCACATCAGAGGTTTCCGCTCTACCACGCACGTTATTTGCACTACGATCAGAAAACCTTGTGGGTCTTGAAGCCTTGAAACGTTTTGCTGCCGGTGCAGTCGACGATGTTGAAAGCGAACAAAGCACGACATTGACTGACAAGAATCTTCCCGCGCTTGGGGTTTTGGTCGATGATATTGAAAGACCAGGCAAGGGTTTGATCATGTTCATGGGCAAGGGCGGGGTGGGCAAAACCACGATGGCCGCCGCCGTGGCCACAGAACTGGCCGCGCGTGGCCATGAAGTGTTGTTGACCACGACCGATCCTGCGGCACATATCACTGAGACACTATCCGGGGAAACCCTGGCAGGCGGGCTAAACGGCCTGACCGTCAGTCGAATAGATCCCGCACAGGAAACCGCCAGATACCGTGACCATGTCATGGCGACTAAAGGCAAGGGCCTGGACGAGCAGGCTCGCGCCATGTTGGACGAAGACCTGCGTTCACCCTGCACCGAAGAAATAGCCGTATTTCAGGCATTTTCTCGTGTCATCCGCGAAAGTTCTAAACACTTTGTAGTAATGGATACCGCCCCCACAGGCCATACATTATTATTACTTGATGCAACAGGTTCATACCATCGAGACATAATGCGCCACACGGGTGATACGCCGAATAAGATGGTAACGCCGATGATGCGCCTACAGGATCCATCGCAGACGAAAATCATGATTGTCACTCTGCCCGAAACCACCCCTGTTCTCGAAGCCGCACATTTGCAAAACGATCTGCAACGCGCAGGCATCGAGCCCTGGGGCTGGATCATCAATTCCAGTCTTGCAGCGGCGGAGACGCATCATCCGCTATTACAAAAACGTGCCCATTCCGAGCGCGAACAAATCGCCAAAGTACGAGATGAACTTTCCAGCCGATACGCGGTTGTACCGATGCAAGCGGTAGAACCCGTTGGCGTTGAAAAGTTGAAAAGTCTTTGCGAGACATCCGACAATTCTGCCGCAGCCTGAAGATAAAACCCCGAAATGGTCAATCATGCGTCAGAACAACAGATCTATCCCCCAACCCTGGTGGATGTAAAAGAAGCTGCGGCCCTTTGCGATCAGATCATCAAAACGCCTTTGCTGGAGAATCCTGAAGTAAACAGGCTTTTATCGTGCCAGTTACTGATAAAAGCTGAAACAGCGCAGAGAACCGGGGCGTTCAAGTTTCGGGGCGCCTATAACCGCATCCGCCAAATGGATGTGGATCAGAAAAAACGCGGAGTGATTGCTTATTCATCTGGCAATCATGCACAGGCGGTCGCATTAGCTGCGCAAATTTGTGGCACATCGGCATTGATTGTAATGCCCGATGATGCCCCGCTTAGCAAAATCGTCCGCACACGTGAATTGGGTGGCAAGATAGTAAATTATAATCGCGCCACGGAAGTACGTGAAAAAGTGGCCGAGCGCATACAGGCCGAACGCAATTACGTCTTAGTGCCACCCAATGAAGATCGACGGGTGATGGCGGGCGCGGGAACCGTAGCCCTGGAACTGTTTAACCAGATCGATACACTTGATGCGGTACTTGTACCTTGTGGCGGAGGTGGACTAACAGCCGCCACAGCCATAGTCATGCAGGCCCTTTCGCCAAAGACCAAGGTTTATGCGGTAGAACCAGAACTTTTTGACGATACCCGCCGATCACTGCAAGCTGGCGAACGGCTATCGAATCCAAAGGGACAGGCAACTATTTGCGATGCGATCATGACCGATACGCCAGGGGCATTGACCTTTCCGATCAATCAAAAACTTTTGGCGGGGGTTTTAACAGTCAGTGATGATGATGTGCGCTATGCCATGGCCTTTGCTTTCGAGCATTATAAAATTGTTGTAGAACCAGGAGCCGCCGTCGGTCTTGCTGCGGTCTTAAGACAGAAAATCGATATCAGGGACAAGGCGATTGCTGTTATTGCAACAGGCGGCAATGTGGATGCTGCAGTTTTTTGTTCGGCTCTTAATGCAAAGGCTGAAGAGAGTTGATTGATCAATGAATAAAGGCGTGCAATTACTTGCCGCATGTTTTGCGACATTCTTTTTTAAATGGTTACTGGAAGAATAGGTACTTCTAATGATTCAGACTGATTCCTTATTCGATGAGGAGATAAACCGACGCGAAGTTCCTGCCCTGAAAACCCACCCAATGGTTGTCGGAGAGGACGGTGAAAACCTGTTTGCCGCTGGCGTGGCGGACATGGACTTCAAAGCCCCGCCGCCCGTGCTTGAAGCCATGCAAAAGCGGCTGGATCACGGGGTGTTCGGGTATGAAACGGTACCAGCAGGTTTGGTACCCGCCCTCATGGGATGGCTGAAAAACCAACACGGCTGGGAAGTGCAAAAAGATCATATCCTCACTTCTCCAAACATCTTGACCGCTTTGGCAATGGCTGCATCTTTATTTACTGATGAAGGGGATGCGGTCATCGTCCAGCCCCCTGTTTTCTTCGATTTTTTCGACGTATTAAAGGAGAACCACCGAGAGATCGTGCAAAACCCATTGATCCTTGATCAGGGGCGTTATCGGATGGACTTTGAAGACCTGGAAAATAAGGCGTCCAATCCGAAAACAAAGATGATTTACCTGTGTAACCCGCACAACCCGGTCGGACGGGTATGGAGCAAAGAAGAGTTACGAACTTTGGGTGACATTTGTATTCGACATGGTGTATTGGTTGTTACCGACGAAATGCACGGCGATCTCGTGTTTAGTAGTAGCAAATACACGCCATTTGCATCGCTTGGAGCGAAGTATGCCGCGAATTGCATTACCTGTATTTCGCCGGCAAAGACTTTCAATATTGCGTCTTGCTGCTCTGCGTTCACCTTGATAGCCGATGAAGACATGAGAAAGGCATTTCAAGTCGAAAACAGTCGCCTTTCGGTTAATAAAAATAATCCGTTCGCGAATGTCGCCATGGAGGCCGCTTACTCCAATGGCACTCCCTGGCTTCAGGCGGTTATCTCCTATCTGGAGGGTAACGCAGAAATGGTACGGGGTGCACTGGGCAATATCCCGGGGATCGAAATGGTCGAACCCGAGGGCACCTTTTTATTATGGATAAACTTTAACGGGCTCGGACTGGGGCGGGATGAACTGGACGCCTTCCTCAGAAACAAGGCGAAATGGTCAGTTACCCGCGGGCATTCATTTGGTGCAGAGGGAAATGGCTTTGCCAGGGTCAATATTGCCTGTACCCGAACGAAACTCGAATCTGCGCTTAGTAGTCTTGAACTCGCGGTTAGCAGATTGCATTCTTAAAGCATACTATATTTCTTCTGGCACCATTAGATCATCAATTTGGTACTCTAATTCCGAACACCGATTCTCTATATTCCTGCTCCGACATTGATTGTATTCGTCGATACGACTTATATACTATGTCCTTTATTATATGGGCCTCACAAACTAACTATGAATCAGGACATATCCCCTTTAGAACTCCGACATAAAATTCGCTCAGGTGAATTTACCGGGAATACCTCGGGTTATTCAAAGGGTTATGTACAGGGCAATCTCTGTATTTTACCAGCCGACTGGGCGAACGATTTCCTGCAGTTTTGTCAGTTAAACCCCCGCCCCTGCCCGGTCGTCGGTATGTCATCTTCTGCCGGTGATTTTGGAATTCTGAAACTGGGTGAAGACCTCGATATTCGTACCGATATCCCAAATTACCGTATTTTTGAAGGTGGCGAGTTAATCAAAGAAGTCACAGATATCAGCGACATCTGGCGCGATGATCTGGTTACCTTTGTACTCGGATGTTCGTTTTCTTTCGAGGAAGCCCTGATCACAGATGGCCTCGAAATCCGCAATGTTAGCGAAGCTGTTAACGTACCCATGTATCGAACTAATATCGACTGTGCCAGTGCGGGACGCTTTAGCGGCAAAATGGTGGTTAGCATGCGCCCCATGTTGCCCACCGATGCGATTCGTGCGATCCAGATATGCACCCGCTTCCCTTCAGTACACGGCGCACCGATTCATTTCGGCGATCCAGGTTTAGTCGGCATTAAAGATATTAACGTACCCGAATTCGGCGATGCGGTGACCATTCGTGAAAACGAAGTACCCGTGTTCTGGGCCTGCGGCGTGACACCTCAGGTGGCACTGGAACAGGCCAAACCACCTCTGTGCATTACCCACGCGCCGGGGTGTATGTTGGTGACCGATTTACCCAATAGCCATCTGGCTATCATGTAAACGCGAGAACATTCATGTTATTACTCAATTGCGATCTTGGTGAAAGCTTCGGTTCCTGGACCATGGGGCGCGACGAAGATGTCATGCCGCATATCGATCAGGCTAATATTGCCTGCGGTTTTCATGGTGGTGACCCACTCGTCATGCAAAAAACACTGGCGCTGGCCAAACGGCACAAAGTTATGGCTGGTGCACATCCCGCCTACCCCGATCTGGTCGGTTTCGGACGCCGACCGATGAATTGCTCGGTCGACGAAATTGTAGCGCTGGTGAGTTATCAGATTTCAGCCATCGATGGCATGGCCAAAAACCAGGGTGTCGAGCTCGCTTACGTCAAACCGCACGGCGCTCTGTATAACGATATGATGTCGAAGGATGCGGTTCGCGAACCAATTATGCAGGCCATTTCTAACTATCATCGCCCGATAAAGTTAATGCTCCAGGCAACCCCCGAAGCCGATCAGCATCGTCACGAGGCGCGCGACCATGGTATCGAGCTCTGGTTCGAAGCTTTCGCCGACCGCTGTTACGACGACGATGGTAAATTGCTGTCGCGCGCAAAACCGGGAGCCGTCCATAGCCGTGAAAAAATGCTGGCTCAGGTTGAGCAAATTTGCAACGAGGGTACGGTAACTTCGGTGAGCGGTCACACGCTGAACCTTTCTCCCGATACACTCTGCGTGCATGGTGACAACGAAGAAGGTATCGCCGCAATAAAGGAAATTAGAAACATTATTCATGGTCAAACCAGTTAGGCCATGCCATTGAATATTGAAATTGCTGGGCAGGATGCCTTCATCGTTTATTTTGGTGAAGAAACCAGTCCGACCGTCTCGGCCACAATTCAAATTGCGGTTGAAAATATTCGGGCGCAAATGTCCGAGATTATTATCGATCTCGTGCCTTCCTACTCCTCTTTGCTGGTCATATATGATTTAAACAAAAGCGATCCGTTCGAAGTGCGGGCCGGTTTACGACAGGCACTGTCCAATCTCGATGCAGACGAGTCAGGCAGCGGTGAACTGGTAACCCTGCCGGTTTACTACAGCGAAGAATCTGGCCCTGATCTCGGTATCATCGCCGAACGCGGCAATATCAGCATTGATGAGGTTATCGAGATTCATCAACAACAGGAATATCGTGTCTATGCGATAGGCTTTGCGCCTGGCTTTGCCTACCTCGGCGAAGTTGATGAGCGTATCGCTGCACCACGGCTATCTACCCCTCGGCAGAAAGTGCCGCGCGGAGCAGTCGCTATCGCAGATCGACAAACCGCCGTTTACCCTGCGCAGTCACCTGGTGGCTGGAACTTAATCGGCCTTTGTCCGACGCGTATGTTTAACCCCGAGCAACAGCCGAGTATGCCAGTACAGGCCGGTGATCGTATTCGTTTTAAAGCCATCGATCGTGATGAATTTCTCAGACTCGGTGGTGAGTTATGAGTGGCTTTGTTGTTAAACAGCCGGGCTTACTCACCCTGATACAGGATCGTGGTCGATTCGGCGCGCATAATCTGGGATTGACTACAGGCGGCCCGCTCGACACGCTGGCCTTCGACTGGGCCAATCGGCTACTCGGCAATGATGAAAACGCAAGCTGCCTCGAAGTCAGTTTTGGTGGCTTAAGCCTCGAAGCTGAAGTTGATACGACGATTGTCATCACTGGCGCTAAAGGCACCTGCAAGATCGATGGTAACGAAATTTCGCAGTGGCAGACGTATTCGATTAAAAAAGGTGAGCTCCTGGAAATGGGTTTCGCCACTGAAGGCGTTCGTGCTTATCTGGCCGTTGCTGGCGGATTAGATATCGCGCCGAGTTTTGGCAGCAGTTCCACCGTAGTACGAGAAAAAATTGGCGGCATCCACGGTGATAAATTACAAGCCGGTGATGAACTTCCTTGTCAGCCAAATGCGCCCAGTCAGCATTTACGCCTCGCCGAGGAAGATCAACCCAATTACGGCAAGCAAGCGACTTTGCGCGTGGTAAAAGGCTACCAGCAAGCCGCCTTCGATCATGTCCAGCACTGGCGCTTTTTCAACTCGGAATATCAGGTCACCGAGCGCAGCGACCGTATGGGATTTCGTCTCGAGGGAGAAGTCATTCATTCCAGTATGGTTGGCATGTTATCCGAGGGCATTTGCCACGGTGCCATACAAATCCCGGCCGATGGCCAACCCATCGTTTTGATGAATGATCGCCAGACCATCGGTGGTTACCCAAAAATAGGATCAGTCATTTCGCGAGACACAGCCAGGTTGGCGCAATTGGTACCGGGCTCAAGCGTCCGATTTGAATCGATCAGCCTGGAACAGGCGCACAACCTGCACTGGCTTGAAAAATCGCGATTTCTGCGGACACAGCCCGTTAAGACCGCCAAATAAGAGCAAAAAGAATTATGAGTAACACTGACGCAGATCTGGCGCTAAGCCAGACCATAGAAGACATATTGGTCGCCCGTAATTTACGCGGCATGAAAACCGTACAGCCTCACCTGGAGCCGGGTTACTGCCTCCGAGCAGCGAAGATATTACAGGGTTGCACCGGCCATGTTTTCATTGGCACGGGTTTTCCGGTAGTTGACACTTTCGAAACCGATGGCCCAGTCGGAACTATCGCTCTCTACAATGCCCTTGAGACTTTAGGCGCTAAGCCGATTATCGTCTGCGGACGCCCAATATCCGACGCGATCGCTTCAAAGTACCGAGTCCACGAAATTCGTGTTGGCGACCACGATCGTCGCGAACACGAAGCCCTGATTGCGTTATACGAATACCTGCCCGAAGCGATAGTCTCAATCGAGCGCCCCGGCCAGGCGGCAGACGGTGGCTATTACAATATGCGTGGCGAAGACATTAGCCCACGCACTGCCTGTTTTGACTCGTTCATGAATATGGCGCGTTGCCCGACTATTGCGGTTGGCGACGGCGGTAACGAAATAGGCATGGGTAAGGTAAGTGACGCCCTGAAAGACCTGAACATCGTGCCTGCCGCCACCAGTTGCGATGAATTGATCGTCGCCGATGTTTCTAACTGGGGGGCTTACGGCATTATTTCATTCCTCTCAGTGTGGAATGATCGAGATTTACTCAAAGAAGTTAATCCATTGAAAACTCTCGAATATATTTCCGAACTCGGTAGCGTCGATGGCGTGACACGAATCAACCAGTTGACCGAGGATGGACTGCCGGTAACTGAAGGGGAATCGGTTTTACGTGAGTTGCGTGAGGCTTGTGGGTTTACGGATTAAAGATAAAACTTATCCCCCATCAACAATAAACAAAGTACATTCTGCATTCTCATGTCGAATTTTTTTAACTGGCGCGTATTCTTCCGAATTGACAAAGGCGCGTGCGCTATCCATATCCGGGAACTCAATAATTACCACTCGCGTCGGAGTCCATAAATCGGTTTCCAGAATATCCAGTTCGCCGCCGCGGGCCCGATAATTGCCACCAAATTTCTCGGCGATAGGCTTAGCGAGCTTTTTGTATTCTTCGTAAGCTTCAGGATTGGTTACTTTGGTATCGGCGATTATGAAGGCACTCACTTTTATTTTTCCTTATATTGACCAGCTTTCTTTATAACCGATTGCGCCGCATTTCACCAGCCAGCTCCTTCGTGCCACGCGTATCAAGCCCCTCAGAAATCTGCTTTTGATCCTGTTTAGATCGATTTTGGCTCAATTTATACTTGGCCTGTATTTCGCTGATAGTAATTTCAATACCGACAATCGCGTTCAACATTGCCTCTCGGTATTCAGGTTGCCAGGGTATTTCAAACGTCGATTCGTGTTTATGTGTTAAAGCATTAACAATATTGGCCACCCGCTCAGGTTCTTCGATAACCTCACAATGCCCATAGACATGCACCGCCTGATAGTTCCAGGTAGGTACGCCCGGAGTTTCGAACCAGGAGGGTGAAATATAATCATGCGCTCCCTGCATGGTTACGAGAATCTCCTGTCCTTTAATAGATTTGTACTGTGGATTTTGCTTTGCCAGATGCCCAATCAGTTTTGTATTTTCCTTGTTGATCAAAAAAGGTATGTGCGTAGAAAACAGCCTGCCATCGACGTTCGATATTAGCTGACCAAACGAATTGGCATCCATAAACGCGAATATCTCGTCGTTATCAACCACTTCAAAATGCTTTGGCAAGTACATTAATTTTCCAGCTTTATATCAACAAAAGTTTCGTTATAACAGGCACCATCGACAATATCGGTTTTCATGTCAGCCGTTATCAATGCGTTAACAGTTCTTCCCGTATTACTAGTTTTCAACCAGGTCCCTTTGGGCGTATACAAAACACCAGCTCTAGTCGCCATGCTAATTTTGGCTTTGAGGGTGACTTCACCTTTCTGGTTGAACAAGGTAATCATCGCGCCGTCTTCTACGTTATTCGCTTTAGCGTCATCCGGGTTAATTTCAACCTCTTCTACACCGGCACTGGCTTCATCACCACCAAAGGTCGCATTGGTACGCTTTTTCGATGACGGGCTAATCACGGTGAAGGCTCGATCCTTTTCGGCAGGTTCATAACGAGGTATCCCAAACCCGTATTTATCTTCCAGATTTTGATCAAACAGTTGCACCTTCCCCGAAGGCGTTCCGGGCGTTACCGTATTGCACATCAATACTTCGTCCTGATTAACGGTTTTCATCAAAAATGCTAGATCGGTCGGCAACTCACTCGGGGTATTAACACCTAGTCTTGGATCATCACCATCGAAAGCCGCATCCATCAACAACTGATCGCTATCATCAAACATGGCATCCTTGTAACCGAAAGCTTTAGCCAATCGGCGAAAAATCTCTGTATTCGGTAAAGACTCACCGACACAGGGAATTACCGGTTCGGCGCGTTGCAGATAGCTATGCCCGTAAGAGGCATAGATATCATCGAACTCGAAATGCGAAGCCGCTGGCAAAACAACATCGCAATATTTCATGCTATCGGTCATCGCTACATCGATGCCGGTAATGAATAACTCTGATCGCGATAAGGCACGAATCATACGGTTTTGATCCGGGTGGGTAGCCACTGGGTTATGGTTGTAAATAAATATCGAGCGTAAGGGTGGATCAAGATCATCGTTAAGCAAATGACGCCCCACATCGACAATATTCAATGTGCGCGTACCTTCCGGAATCAGGTCGGGCCTTTGCAACCGATCAGGTGTCGCTGGGAAAGCCAAGCCTGGCCTGGCAATAATACCGGCACCGCGTCGGCCGAGTTGCCCCATTAGCACCGATACTGCCATAATCGAACGCAATCCAGAACCACCACTCTTGCCGCGCTCGATACCATTGCCGATGGAACAGGCGAGCTTTCGTGCATTGGCGTATAAATCAGCCAGACGGTTAATCAGGTCAATCCCGACACCGCATATTTCGGCCGCATCGGCGAGCGAGTACTGATGGCACTGCTTTAGGAAACTGTCTGCGCCTTCCACCCATTGATCGACAAAAGCAGCATCGACCTTGCCGCGACGCTCCATCTCCGCGGCTAATGCCTGCGCCAGGACTACATCGGTGCCCGGTGCGATCTGAATATACAAATGCGCCTGCTCGGCTATACGGGTTCGCTTTGGATCAATGACGATGAGCTTCGCCGCTTTTTCCCGAGCCTGTTTGATGATACGTGCGAGGTGCAAGTTAGAGACCGTAACGTTATTACCCCAGACGGCGATCAAATCGGCATCTGCTGCCTGCTCTGGCGGCATACCCGGCGCATTACCAAATAAACTGGTATAAGCAGCACCACGAACACCACCACACAAAGGCCCACGATCCAATAGGCTTGCACCCATGTGATGGAAAAAACGCCGATCCATCGAACCTCCAGCAAGTTGTCCATGAGGACCGGCATAATTAAACGGCAATACCGCTTCTGCACCGTACTGATTAATAACGTCTTTGGTTTTATCCGCGATTACTGCTAACGCATTTTTCCAGCTGGTTGGTTCAAATTCGGTACTACCCTTTTCGCCGACTCGCAACAGTGGTTGACGCAAACGATTTTCACCGTGCACAAAATTGGGATAATACTTCACCACCTTGTCGCATATCGCGCCAGCGGTGTATGGATTAACCTGCGAACCTTTTACTTTCTTGATTAAATTATTTTCAACTTCGACCGACAAAGAACAAGTGTCGGGGCAGTCGAGCGGACAGACTGAGGGTTTGCTATGCATCGTTTTAATCTCCGGCTAACTGTTTTAATTTATTCAGATTTGTCTGTATCAGTTCTTCTTTGTTAAAACCCACGTCGTAGGCAGGTGACAGAATCATCTCCGTCTGTAAAACCGATATACGCACAAAGAAAGACATTTCATCAAGATAAGGCCCCCAGTTTTGTTGAAAATGAGGCAATAACACCATTCCTTGTTCAGAGCTTTTTTCGACAATACAAGCAGTACCCGCAACACGAACCGCCTGCCGCGCAAGCACATCGACAAAGACAACTTCGACTTTTGGATTATTTTTAATATTGGCGGTAGTACCCGGAGAACGAATATCACCATAGGCAATACAATCGTCGGCGGCGATCACAAAGGTCGCCTTCGGTGAAACCGCTGGACTGCCATCAACATTCACGGTCGCTACGGCACCGGCATTGTAGTTGGCGATCAATGTCTTCATCGTTTTGGACAATGTAGTATGCGTACTCATAAGTTTTACCGACCGATAGCCTTAATAAAATTACGATAAATCTTCTCTGAACATTTAAGAAAATTTCCAATATTCTCATCCGCACCAGCTTTCATCGTTGTTAAGCCGTCGGGGCCCAATGTCGATATCAAAGCATTTCGGTAAGCCGGCACCTCACCCCAGTTATCGACTGTGTCTTCCTCGACTTCGACGTGGTATTGCATCGACCAGGCATTGTCGCCAACGCGCATCGCCTGGATTCGGCAATCGTCCGAACTGGCTAAAATAGTCGTGTTTTCTGGTGCCTGAGCCACGCATACCGAATGCCATTGCAAGCATTTTTGATTAACGGGTAAGCCTTCAAATAAAACATCGGTCTGACCCGCTTCGGTTAGATTTACTTCGAGAATACCAATCTCTGGCGGTCGTTGTGGTCCACAGGTGCCACCTAGCGCATCGGCTAATAGTTGATGACCGAGGCACAGCCCCAGATAGGGCTTCTTCAGCTCGTTTACCCAACGGCGTATGGCTGCCTTTTCTGGTATCAGCCAGGGGTGCTCCTCGACATCCCATACATCCATCGGACCACCCATGACCCAGAGCGCATCGTAGTTATCCAAATCTGGAATGGCTTCGCCCGCATCGAGTTCGATGGCATCCCACTCGATATTATCTGCTTCGAGAAATCGACGCAGCGAACCGGGGTGCTCGCAGTCGATATGTTGAAATACTAATAAGCGCATACCATCTCCACCACTGATTATACATTCATAAAATCGCCCAGGGATTTCCGTTGCATCCCCTGTTCATCATAATTACTGGTATCCAGCCATTGTTCAAACGCATTTTTTATGCGCGGCCAGTCCTGATCTATCATCGCATACCAGGCGGTATCGCGGTTTCTATTTTTATACAGTGTCGCCTGTCGGAAAATGCCTTCGTAGCTAAACCCTAACCTTTTTGCGGCTTTGCAGGATGGCGCATTCAACGCATCGCATTTCCATTCGTAACGACGATAGCCCAGCTCGTCGAATACACGTTTCATCATCAGGAACATCGCCTCGGTTGCCAATGTGGTTCGTTGCAATAAAGGTGAAAAATGAATATGACCAACTTCGATAACGCCGACTTCTGGCGTTATACGTAAGTAACTGGCCATACCAACCACTTTTTCAGTACTCAAATCGATAATGCTGTGGAACAGAGGGTCATCGCCCTGACAGGCCGATCTTGACCAGGTATCGAAAGACTCGAAATCATCAAACGGTCCGTACGGTAAATAAGTCCAGTTAGCCTGGTTACTGTCCTCGGCAAAAGCTACGTATAAATCCTGATTATGCTTGTCTGGATCGTATGGCTCGAGCCGACAACCCTTCCCCTCGCTATTACTACGCGGTGGCCAGGGACAGGCTTGCCAGTTCTCTACTGGAAAGCCAACCGGTTGGCCTAACTCATTGGTTTCATTTTTCATTGATTAAAGGCTATTTAACAAGTTGATAAGGTTTGCATCCTAACAACTATTTGGTTAGTTTAAAAAGTCCAATAATAGAGTTTTATAGCAGTCCAATTATGATTGACTTGTCAGCCATTGTTTACGAATTAAATCGACAATCAGCAAGCCCTTTATTTGTTCAGCTAAGTAATGCCATTAGGCACCGAATCGTATCCGGCCAAATAGCGCCACGGCTACGTCTACCGCCATCAAGAAGCCTCGCCACCGACCTCGGTCTGTCGCGTAGCACTATTACCAATGCTTATGAGCAGCTAGTCGCGGAGGGATACATCGAAGGTCGTCGAGGTTCCGGGTTTTATTCTTGCCCTATCGGTGAAATTGAATTCAACCCTGAATCCGTCGGTGGCCAGCTCGACGCTCAGCCATCCGGGCTACCGACTGATTCTCGCAAACGCCTACATCCCGGTTCACCTGATATGCGGCTCTTTCCATATCGCCAATGGGCGCAGTGTGTCAGTCGAGTAGCGCGCCTGACTCCCAAAGCGTTGATATCGACCGATGACTCCTTCGGTAATATCGAACTACGACGCTCCATCGCCCGATATTTAAAGGACTGGCGTGGCCTGGAAACCAGCGCAGAACAGATTATAATTACAGCAGGATCTATAGATGCTCTCGAAATTTGTGTCCGAACCCTGGCTGATAGTGGTGATTACATCGGCCTCGAAAACCCCGGTTATCAACCCTTACGCAACATAGTGCTCAATCTGGGACTTAAGCCCTTTTGGCTTTCGACGAGTGATAACGGTTCGGAAGTACCCGATATTCGATCGCCAGAACCGTCACCTAAATTGACTATTTTGACACCTTCTCACCAGTTCCCACTCGGCGGGGCAATGTCACCTTTAAAGCGCAGAGAGTTTCTACAATGGGCCGAGCAAGCCGATAGCTGGATTATTGAAGACGATTACGATAGCGAGTTCCGCTACGCGGGTAGTCCGATTCAGGCTCTAGCCGGATTCGACACCACGGGTCGAACCATATACGTCGGTACATTTTCGAAAATATTCTCAGAGGGTCTAAGGCTTGGTTTTCTTGTGGCACCGGTGTCCTTGCAAACCGAGTTTTCTAATACGCTATCTCGGTTTGGAGTTAAAGCAGCGAGCACTTCGCAGGCGGCGCTATCTTCTTTCCTCGACAGTGGTGAGTTTTACCGTCACCTACGCCGTTGTCGAAGAATTTACGCCGAAAGACGACAGTTTTTAATCGATCTGTTACAGCAAAGACTCGGCGATGTTATCTCGTTTGAGGATCATGCAGCCGGTATGCAACTGCTCGCGCGACTGGCACCGGGCTACGATGATCAGTTAATCGTCAAAGCAGCTAGTGAACAGGGTGTTTTCATTTCGGCGCTCTCATCGCATTATTCAAAAGGCGATAAACAACACGGATTGCTACTCGGCTTCTGCGGATTTACCGAAGATGAAATAGAGTCGAATATTTTGGTCATTGAGCGGATAATCCGCAAGGTTTAACAACCCTTCGATTTATCAGGAACCTTATTGGAAACCAACAATATTAAGGCCGCGTTACTGGTCGTAATCGCGATGGATTTGACAAGCTTACCTAAAATATACACACTGCTACTCAAAGTATTATAAAAAATGATAGGAAACTGTAGAGGGAACAAGAATGAAAACCATATTCATTCGCATGTTTAGCTTGTTATTTTTCCTGCAGGTTATGATCCCGCCAGTGTCCGCTGCGGAACAACTCGTACTGCCAGCACCCGATGTCGAACCCCCAACAATCGTATTTGACCAATACGATGCCAAAATAGAAGCAGGCGTCAAAACCTTCACCGCCACGGTCACCGACAATATCGGCGTTGCAAATGTCATGCTTTACTACAAAAGCGCGACCGATCTTGCTTTCAGACCCAAGACCATGAAAAAGCCCCCTACGGATCCCAATATCTACGCCACAGAATTATCGCTTGATCCGGTTGTCACCAATAATCTGGAAATCTATCTTCGGGCCGACGATGTCTCTGGCAATAGTATCTTTGACGGTCAAAATTTTTCACCCCTGATCTTTACCATTGTTTCCGTTGCTGACGGTGTTGAAGTAAGCCATCCCGTTACAGAATCCCCGGTGCCTAAGGAAGAAGAAGAGGGTTTGGTTACATGGCAATGGGTTCTGATGGGCCCGGGGGTCGCCGCGCTCGGTGTCGGTGGTGGCGGGTCAGATCCCACCGGCTCGGTTACGGTTACTACTGATCTTCCGGATTGGCACAGGATCGCCTCTATTCGAGAACTAAACATTTTTTAGAGATATTGATAATTGATGAGGGAAGGGAAAAATGAAAAGTAAATTACAGAACTACAAATTAAGCCCGTTAAATCCACCACGCCCGATATCTCTTTTCTTGTTGCTTGCCACTTTAACGCTGGCAGCTTGTAACAGTCAGAATGATAGTACGTCTGATTCCGATAATGTTTCGTTTAAAACGCCTGATATTTTAAATAAACTAAACCAGACCGCCGGTACCTTGAGCGCCACGATTAGTTGTTCTGATGGTGATCAACCAATGGAAATTATAGGAGATATTGCCAGCGCAACGTGTAGCAAGGTACCTACGGGCGATTTCAGCTTCACCATTGTTTACACCTTTGACAAGGATCCCTATGGGCCGCTGATCGTAGCCTCTGCAACGAAAACGATTGCTGTGACGGAGGGCAGCAATAACTCCGTTAACTTCGTTGTAGGAGATTTTGACACTGATTTCGACGAAGATGGTGACAATTTAAGCAATCTTAAAGAGCTAACCGATGGTACATCCCCGCTCGATCCGACCCCGGTTGCCGATGCAGGTCCGGATCAAACAGTCATGCCCGGTGATACTGTGTTCCTCGACGGCAGCGGCTCTCCCTCTTCCGCTGCCAATCCGCTGACCTTCTCGTGGTCGCTGATCTCGGTGCCTACGGGTACTACTGCGAGATTGTCAAATGCCACCACAGTATCGCCCACCCTTGTCACTGACCTGGCCGGCACCTACATCGTCGAGCTCATCGTCAACGATGGCACCCTCGACAGTGCGCCTGACACGGTTGTCATTGACACTACTACTAGCGGTGTTGCTCTTTTTGCCAATACTTCGTATGTCGACTATATCCCTGCCGACGCTAACGCGGGAGCGAGCAATCTGGGCGCCATGTTAACCGATAATGATTTGATGGTTGAAACATTTACCGGGATTACCGCGTCAGACTTATCGGCGGCTGTATCGGGGAGAGTTGCGCTCGTAATCCCTGCACTGAAAAGCGATTTGAACGCTGCCCTGGACTTGGGCGGTGCCGCGAGTACAGTCATCCGAGACTTCGTCGAGGACGGCGGCACACTGGTGACTTCAGCAA